>CAYWZD010000045.1:0-15424 GCA_964462755.1 uncultured Victivallales bacterium
TCATCAGCAGGACATCGTAATTCTCCTTGCGGAGGATTTCCAGATGCGGGGAATTCTCCAGCGTCTCGCGGTTGTCGCCCGTAAGATAGTAGATTTCCTGCTGGAGCGCGGGCATGGCGTTGCGGTATTCCTTGAATGTGACGAGCTTGCCCTTCGGGCTGTTCATGGTCTCGAACAGAAGGAGATCCTGCAACTTTTCCTTGTTGGCATAGTCGGTGTGGACGCCCTCCTTGATCAGACGCCCGAATTCCTTGTAGAAGCGCTCGTATTTCTCGCGGTCGTTTTCAAGCATTCTGGCAAGTTCGGAAATGATTCTCTTGGAAAGGTTTGTGTTGATCCGGCGGATCTGCGGATTGTCCTGAAGCATTTCGCGGGAGATGTTCAGCGGGAGATCGCTGGAATCGACCACGCCCGCCACGAACCGGAGATAGTCCGGCAGGAGGGAGGGGCAGTTGTCTGTGATGAACACGCGGCGGACGTAAAGGTGGAGTCCGTTGGTTTTCCGTTCGCCGAACTGGAAATCGAAGGGGACGTGTTCCGGAATGAAGAGCAGGGACTTGAACTCGGAGGTGCCTTCGGCGCTGTAGACGATCCGCTGGAGCGGCTTGCCGTACTGTCCGGTCAGATGGTTGTAGAAACTGTCGTATTCCTCATCCTTGACCTCGGATTCGTTCCGGAGCCAGATGGCTTTCATCGTGTTGAGGGTCGAATCTTCGATCTCCTCTTTCTCGACATTCTCGCCTTTTTCGTTCTTCTCGTTCTTCTTGACGGCATGCTTCATGCGGATGGGATACTCGATGAAGTCAGAGTATTTCTTGATGATGCCGGAGATCGTCCAGTATTCGAGATAAGACTTGGCGTCTTCCTTGAGGGTCAGGGTAATGACGGTTCCCTGAGAATCCTTTTCGGCCTCTTCCACGGTGAAGGAATCCTTGCCGTCGGAAGACCATTTCCACGCCTTGTCGGAACCGGCCTTGCGGGTGAGGATGTCCGCGCGGTCGGCGACCATGAACGCGGAATAGAAGCCGACGCCGAACTGTCCGATCAGTTCCGGGCCGGACGCTTTCTCGTCTTTTTTCCGGAGCGCTTCGACGAACGCCTTGGTGCCGGACCGTGCAATCGTGCCAATGTCGGAGACCAGCTCCTCGCGGGTCATGCCGATGCCGTTGTCGATAAACCGCAGAGTCCCGGCTTCCTTGTCAGCCTCGAGGCGGATTTCCCAGTCGCGGGCCAGTTCGGGCTTGCTGATGGATTCGAAGCGGGCTTTATCGATGGCATCGGCCGCATTAGCGACCAGCTCCCGGACGAAGATATCCTTGTTGGAATAAACGGAATGGATCATAAGTTGCAGAAGCTGTTGCACTTCCGCCTGAAACTGAAGGCTGTCTTTCGCCATGGCGTATTACTCCTTGCAAATACTTTTATCAGAAAATCAGGCCTTTTTCGGGGCCGCAGAGTTATTGTTCTTGAAGTCCGTGCAGTAGAATCCGGTGCCATGAAAGACGACTCCGGCTCCACAGCCGATTTTACGTTTCAGGGACAATTTTCCACATTTCGGGCACTTTCTGAGTTTCTCGTCCTTCATACTCTGAAAGACATCAAAATCTTCCCCGCAGGCTTCGCACACATACTCGTAAGTAGGCATTTTCAACTCCTTGAATGAAATTGCAGTAATATTTTTCCCATAAAATAAAAGCATTTTTCGTGCCATTCAACAGCTTCCGAAGCGCAAGTCGCCATTCTTCAAAAACATACGCCCGGCTCCATTTTCCCGGAAAACCGGCAATTTGTGACATTCTGTCGCAAAGAAGCGACGGCCTGTCACAATCAGAAGAGCATCTTGATCGCCGCCAGACCGGAAAGAATCAGAACAATCCGTTCAAACAGAACCTGCGGAAGTTTCTTCAGGACAATGATTCCCAGCACCGCGCCCACAAGAAGCAGCGGAACCGTCGCCACCGCCGCCTGAACCGAGGCTTCCGTAATCCGTCCCTCCCAGACGAAAATCGGAATCTTCGTCCAGTTCAGCAGCAGGAAATACCACGCCGCCGTTCCCATGTATTCCTTCTTTTCGAACCGCATGGACAAGAGATAGATCACCATGATCGGCCCCGCCGCGTTGGCCACCTGGGTGGCGAATCCCGCCAGCAGGCCGAAGAAAGCCGAGAAACTCCAATGCGTCGGAACTTTATTCATGTCTTTCCAGAAGATTTCCTTCACAATCGTCAATGCGCAAAGGCCCAGGATAATGCATCCGATCAGGAAGTTGAGGGAACTTCCCGGCAGAAGCCGGAGGACCAGCGAGCCGATGGCGATTCCTCCGAGCGCCGCGGGGATCAGACGCAGCAAAGTCTTCCAGTTGACCGTCTTGCGGTAGTAATATCCGGCAGGGAGGTCCGCCAGCGCCAGCATGATCAGCTGAAGCCCGGTGGCGAACCCCGGTTCGAAGGTATTGGCGAGCAGGACCACCGGAAGCAGTCCCAGTCCGGGCATCCCGGTCTTATTGATCCCGATCAGAACCGCTGAAAACGCCAGAATCGAAATCTGGAGCGCGGAAAAGCCGTGAAAGAAAAAATCCAATTTCATTCTCCATAAACAATTCAAACAGAAAAGGTATTAATATAACTCCTTTTTCGATTTTTGCGACAAAAAGTCCGTATTTTTCCGAAAAATGTTGCGGATCGGAAACTCCCGCCGGGGAAAACTCCGGAAATGGAAATTTGTCAATCCTTGTCAAAATTGCCAAAACGGTTCCGTTTTTGAGAAAATCCGGTTGACAAAGAAGGGTTTTACTCTATAATTATCACAGAATTTTCTCACAAACAGGAATAGGACCATGCTTCTGAAACCGAGGAAAAAAGTGTTCACGATGAACGAAATCGCGGCGGCGTGCCAGGTTTCGCTTTCCACGGTGTACCGGATTCTCCGAAGCCCGGAAAAGGCCACCAATCCGGTCCGGCTCCAGGTGCGCGGCCTTCTCATTCAGAACGGTTATCTTCAGGGATTCGAGCATAAGGGGCGGCTGAAAATTCTGAACGTGACCCTGCCCGGCAACTATTTCCATATTTCCGCCATGTTTTTCGAGTTGGAAAAAGTGTGCGTGAACCGGGGAATCGACCTGGTCCTCTGCAACTTCGAGCAGCTGGACTCCATCCTCCGGACAACCGACGCCGCGGGCCTCATCTACAACATCTCGGTGCATGACTTTCCGGATCTGCCTTCCGTTGTTGCACGTCCCGGATACAGCACGGCGAAGTGCACAAGTGTCGCGGAGGATGACATCGGCGGACTGACATTGCTTTTCGCCAAGCTCAAAGAACTCGGACATCGCCGCATCTTTTATTTTGCGCCGGAATGTTTCCGGGCAGAACTATATTATTCCGATCGTTTCATTCCGGAAAAAATTCGCGGGTTCTACACGCTGAACGGTCTTCCCTATGACGAATCCCTCGTCTGCCGGAGAACCATCTCCTCCGAAACGCATGAAAGGGTCATGGAGGAAGTGGTGCAGCATTTTCTGCATTTGAACCCGCGTCCCACTGCGGTAGTGCTGTCCGGGGATGTCTATGCGCCTCCGTTCTACCGGCATTTGCGCGCCGCGGGACTCCGCATTCCGGAAGATGTCAGCATTGCCGGATTCGACGACATGTGCCGGTACCGCCATTTCATCGACATAAAGACCGACGGAGCCGTTTTGACCGAACTTCTCAAACTCAATCCGCCGTTGACCACGGTGGACCACCCGCTGGAAGAAATCGCCTCAACGGCGGTGGATCTGCTTCTGGAGCGGATCGACAACCCGCTTGCCCGTCACCGCAAGGTCATTCTGCAGACGGATCTGATTATTACCAATTCCATAGCCAAAATTAAAGGAGGAAAAGAAGAATGAAACAGAACGGGAAATTCACTTTAATCGAGCTCTTGGTCGTGATAGCCATCATTGCCATACTGGCCGCGATGCTGCTTCCGGCGCTCAACAAAGCCCGGGCGAAAGCCCAGCAGATGAGCTGTCTCAACAACCAGAAGCAGCTCTACTATGTCTTCTACAGCTACACGGACTCCAACAGAGATGACATTTTCCCCTTTGTCTACTTTTCCTATTACTGGGGACACCTGCTCTGGAAGTCGGGAACATTCGATCCGGTCGAAAAACTCGGCAATGAAACCGGATATCCGAAAATCATGAAATGTCCTTCGTATGTAAAGCCGACCTCCAACCCGCTGATCCAGCTGAACAACGGTTCCGGCTACGAATATGCCGTCTCCCAGAGGATTTCCCGATGGTACAGTCCCACATGGTGGCAGGGGAGCATCAAGCTGAGAAGTGTACGGAAACCTTCCACCGTCGGATGGTGTTCCGAAAAAAAAGGATACAACTTCACCTATAACACCGCCGAATTCGGATTGGACTTCCGTCACAACAATACCGTGAACGTATTATATGTGGACGGCCATGCCGAAAACAAGAAATACAATACCATTCCATATCAGGGAAACAGTGTGACATATTCAACGGATCCTTTCTGGACGCCCTGATCTCCTGATTCCGGCTGAAGCAACAACAATCACCATAAAAAAGGATTTCTTCCATGAGTTTGAAAGCAGGAATTTTCATGTCCATTTTCGCAGCGGCGGCAGGGCTCGGAGCAACGGAATATACGGTTCCGTCCATCAAAACGCCTCCGGTCATCGACGGCAGGATTCATCCGGGGGAATGGGACAAGGCCTTCTCCCTCGCCGGAGCCGGGGCGACGATCGATCCCCGCCGAGCTGAAGTCTTCATGGCGTGGGACCCGTCGAATCTGTATCTGGCGGTCCGCTCGGAAACCCCGCCCCGCGGCAAATTGGTCGTATCCAAAGGAAGCATCAACATCGTTATGGACGACTCGGTGGAATTCTGGTTCGACCCCCCGAAGGAGCTCCGTACCGTCGAACAGTCCAGATTCGGAGAGTTCCAGCTGATCGCCAGCCATACGGGAGCCCTTTACAAGCAGCATCACAATCCCGGTTACGGACTGCCCGCCCGCACATGGAATGCGCCGGGCTTGAAAACGGCAACTTCCATTCATGACGGTGTCTGGGAGATCGAATTCGCCATTCCCGCGGAAGCGTTCGGCCTGAAGAAATTGACGGATTCCGACTGGAAAATCCTTCCCGTGAGAAACTTCCGGACGGACCCCGCCAGACAGGTTCCCTTCACCCCGGTTTCGAGTTTCATGGACTCCAAATCCTACGCAACGTTCCATTTGCGCGGCAATGCGCCCGCCATCAGGAATACGTATGCCGACGACCATGCACGGCAGCCCCTGCGGATTCAAGTGAATTCCGGAACTTCCGGAAAATACTCTCTCGAAACGAAAATCGGCAAGGAAACTTCCGCAAAACAGATTTCCGGGCCGGTCGGAAGCGCCGACATCGCTCTTCCGGAAGGGAGTGTTTCCGGAGAAGTTCACGCACAAGTCAAGGATGAAAAGGGAAACATCCTTTTTTCACGCGACTTCCATTTCCAGCCGGTACCGGAACGGATCTGGTTCACGCCGGAATCGTATATTGTGCTGGAACAGGATTTCGAAGGCGGACCCGACCGGTTTGTATATCCCGAAAAAGGAGTGACAACGGTTTCGAAGAAAATGCCGTCGCTGACTGAAGGGCGTGAGAAAGGTTCCACGGCTGCATTTTTCGAGTCAGGAGACTCGTCCATTCTCTGCAAGGGAGCCAAGCTTGCCGTGCCCGGGAACGTCTCGATGTGGGTGAAGACCGAGGGAAGCCCGGGCAAGGGATACCGCCGGTTTTTCTCCACAAATTTCCAGTCCGGCGGATATCTCGGACTTCAGGAGCACGCCGGATATAATCTGCTGTTTCTGCACAGTTTTCCGGGAGGAAACAAGAATCTGCTGCTCAACCGCAAACCGGCACAGGGACAGTGGACTCATCTCTCGGTCAATTTCCAGCCGAAACGGGTGGAATACTACCTTAACGGAATCAAGCACGGAGAACTTGATCTGCCATTTGAATTGAACGGATCAAAACTCGGAGACTTCGTCCTCGGCGGCGGAGTCGGCGGTTTTGCGGTGGATGACTATACCGTCTACAGCCGTGAACTGACTCCCGGAGAAATCAAAGTTCTGGCGCAGGGAGAATCGAAGCTGACTGGCGAACTCGGCTGGTTTCCCTCCCTTCAGGCTTTTTCCGTGGACGTGACGGGAAATCCCGCCCGCCTTCAGACGGATTCCCTGCTGCTGAAAGTAACGGATTCCTCCGGAAAAATTCTTTTCTCCAGACCCATTTCCCTGAAGAACGGTTCCCGTCTTGGAGAAGGCGAAAAACAGATGATCGTCCTGCATGAAAAAACGACTCTGGACAAGGCGCTTCCCGACGGACGTTATTTCCTCTCGCTTTCGGATCCGAAAACGGAAGAAGTCCTGCTGGAAAAAGCCTTCCTCGTCAAAAAATATGGCTGGCTTGGAAACTCTCTCGGCAAGGCGGACCGGATTCTGCCGCCGTTCATTCCCCTTCAGGTCAAGGGGGATACGCTTTCCTGTATTCTGCGGGACTACAAGATCGGTTCCGACGGACTGCCCTCGGAAGTGGTCACGGTCGGGAAACAGATTCTCGCCGGTCCGGTCACTCTCAACTTCGTGAAAGGAAACAAGATCACGAAACTGAAAGGCAAAGAAACACCTTCGATTCACAAACTTTCCGATACCGCGGTTGAATACAAAGCCGACAGCGAACAGGGGGTTGAAGTCAAAGGGCGTCTGGAACAGGACGGTCTGCTCCGGCTCGACATCAGCTTCCCCGAAACCCTGGAGGCGGACCGGGTTTACATGGACATCCCCGTCCGGAAGGAATTCGCCGTCCTGTTTCATGCGGTCGGAGAACATATCCGGGCCAACCCCGCCGGATTCGTGCCGGAAGGGAAAGGAACCATCTTCAAAAGCCGTTCCGTACAGCAGATTCATGTGAGCAACTTCATTCCCTACCTCTGGGTCGGAACGGACGACCGCGGCATCTGTTATGCCGCCGACCGCGACAAGGGATGGGTTCACACGAAGGACCGCGATGCAGTGGAGCTTTTCCGTCATCCGAACGGAGACGTCAGCATCCGGCTGAATCTTCTGAACGCACCATTCCCGTCCCGGAAGGAACGCACGATCACCCTCGCCCTGATGGCCTCGCCCGTCAAGCCCATGCCAAAGGGCTGGCGCGGCTGGTCGGACGGCTTCGGATTCCCGGGCACCCGCGTTTCCATGGGGTTGTGGAGTCCGCCGTACTGGGGAGATTACAGCGCCTGGACCGCCCGTTATCCGGCTTTCATGGACTTCGGATACATCCGAAAGCTGGCGGAGGCGCGTGATACCGGAGTCATCGACCAGACGTATATTCAGAAATGGATTTCCCGTCTGGGAACCGCTTCCAAAGAGGAAGCACCGTGGCTCAGGGCAAAGTCCCTGGACGAAGCCCGGAAATATTCGACGGCCCATACCAATGCCGCCTTCGGACGGGCAAAAAGCCTGTTCCCTTACCGGCAGAATTCAGTGCTATATTTCTACACTTGTGACAGCGACGGCGCACAGGCCCTCGCCGAGTATCCGGCATTTCAGGACGAATGGGGCAATTGTGTCGGAGTGGGCGGTTCGTATCAGGATTACGCCATTTACTACCTCGACAAGATGCTGGAGGCGGGAATGAGCGGCGTCTATGACGACAACACGTTCTTCCGGTGCAGCTACGACTGGATTTCCGGAGACGCCTATATCGACGACAACGGCTCGGTTCAGCCGTCCTTCGGCCTGTGGAACAACCGCGAATACCGCCGCCGTCAGCTCGCCGTTCTGCTGGACCGCAAACTGAATCCGTGGATCACGGTCCACCAGACCAACGCCAACATTCTGCCCACCCTCGGATTTGGCACCAACTCCATGGGCATGGAATGGAAATACGGCATCCACGATTTTCAGGAGCGCTTCACCCCCGACTACATCCGGGCGGTTTGCCAGGGACTTCAGGGCGGCTTCTTCCCGACCGTTCTCGACGGCGTCAGCGGAGGAACGAAGGAACAGCGAGCATGGGCCACCCGCACAATGCTGGCCTGTCTGCTCCCTCACGAAATCCGGCCAACCGTTCCCCGCGGAGCGGATGCTCAACTACTGAAGAAGATCCATACCCTGCTCTTCGACTTCGGAATCGGGAAGGACGACTGTGCCTACACCGCTTACTGGAATCCCGAAAATCCGGTGAAGTCCGCCGATCCGAAACTGCTGGTCAGCACCTACCGGCGCGGCAAGGAGCTGATGATCGTCTGCGGGAGTTATACCGGCGACATTCAGACAGTCCTGACGGTCGACGGCAAAGTAAAGTCCGCAAAGAACGCTGAAACAGATGTATCCGTCTCCGTGCAGGGCAATCGAATCGCATTTCCCATGAAGAAACACGACTTCGCCGTGATCCGGGCGGAACTGGAATAAAACAGAGAGTTCAGAAGAGTTTCAGCAGCTGTTCCATGGATACCAGCGGGGCGTGACTGACGCCGTTCCGGCCGCTTTTCTCGCCCTCGCTGCCGGGAACGGCGGTAAAGACGCAGACGCATGGGTGCGTGCTGAAAAACGAGGGGTTGCGAACACCTGTCAGTTCCATGACGACAGGCACGCCGAACTTGCTGCACCGCTCCAGTTTGGCTTCCAGCGCCGGGTCGGAATCCTTCAGGAAAACATACCGGGAGGCGTCTTCTCCGCACAGCGTCTCGAACTCCTCTTCCGGCAGAAGGAAATCCGGCTCGAAACTGATGCCGGAAATCCGGTTTCCGTTGACGGTCAGCGCCTCGGAAGTCAACTCGGCGAAACGGAAGCCGACGCGTTTCTCGATGAGGTAATAGGGCATTCCCTGCTTATAGAAAACCACCGCCAGACTGTAGAGAGAGGGAACGCCGCGGCCCCGGGGATGCCAGAGGGCCGGGTTTCCGATGAGGACAGGCTGAAGGAACGGAATGCGGTTCCATCCGGGTTCCAGCGGAATCCGGGCGGATTCGATCATCTCCATGGAGTCCACGCGGAAGGCCGCAATCAGAGTCATCGGCCTGTCCGCTTCAACTTCTATGAAAGGAACAATCTCGATCCGTTCCTCATCGCCCCTGATTTCCAGAGTGAAGTCGATTTTACCAAAAAATTCCTCGTCCGTCATATTCCGGATTCCCGTTTACAGTTCGCGTCCCGACTCCGGATCGACCAGCTTAAATTCCTCGATATGGATGGTCGGATCGGCACGGAATGAAAGAGTTTTCCCGTATTCGTCCTCCAGATTCCGGAGAAGTTCGGCATCCTCGTTTTTCAGCCGGGCAAGGACGGCGGGATTGATAATAACACGGATATCCATCTTCTTCGGGTTGTTGCGGCGCTTGAGGATTTCCTTGAGACGGCGCTGAATTTCCACACTCATGCTGATGGCGGATTTGACACGGCCGGTGCCGTTGCAGTAGGGACACGGGTCGTAGACGACATCCTGAATGCTTTCATGCTCGCGCTGACGGGTCATTTCCATCAGGCCGAACTTGCTGAGCGGAAGAATGCGGGTCTTGGCGCGGTCGTCACTGACAAACCGGCGCATGGCTTTGTTGATGGTTTCGCGGTCCTGCGAGCTGCGCATATCGATGAAGTCGATGACGATCTGGCCGCCGATGTTGCGGAGGCGCATCTGCCGCGCGATTTCCTCGGCCGCCTCCATGTTGGTCTTGAGGATGGTGTCGGCCTGGTCCCTGGAGGCGCGGTTCTTGCCGGAGTTGATGTCGATGGCGACCAGCGCCTCGGTCTCGTCGACGCAGATGTAACCGCCGCTCGGAAGCTGGACCACGCGCTGGAAGATGTTCGCGGCCTGTTCATGGATCTTGTAGCGGCCGAAAATGGGTTCGGCTTTGTTGTAGAGGATGACCTTCATGTCGAAGTCGGTCCCGACGAACTGGCGGAGCGCTCCCGTGATGAAGTCGTAAGCCTTTTTGCTGTCGATCACGATTTCGTCGATCTCGTCGGTCAGGAAATCGCGGACGGTGCGTTCCAGCAGGGTGGGCTCCTGATAGACGATCATCGGCGCCTTGGGCGACTGGATGGCGGTTTCCACCTTGTGCCAGATGGAAAGCAGCATATCGAGGTCCCGTTTGAAGAAGAGAGCCTTGCGCCCCTCCCCGACTGTGCGGCAGATCATGCCCATGCCTTCGGGGATGTCCAGCTCCTGAAGAATCTTGCGGAGACGGTCCCGCTCCTTGTTTTCGTCGATCTTGGAGGACAGCCCGATGTGGTCGGAATAGGGCAGCAGGACCAGATAGCGGCCGGGGATGGTGAGGTTCGTCGTGACCCGGGCGCCCTTGGTGCCGATGGGTCCCTTGGTGACCTGGACGAGGAGTTCGGAACCGGCCGGAAACATCTTGGGGATGTCCGCGACCGTGATTTTTCCGCGATGGATCGCCATTTCGAGGTCGCGGAGACGACGGGAACGGTCTCCTCCGAGGAAGTTGCGGATTTTTTCCGAGAATCCGCTGAGGAAACGTTTCTTCTTGCCTGTTTTCGCATCGCCGGACGGCTCGCCCGTCACGCTGTCCTTGTCGATCTTCTTGATGTTGTCGACAATGTCATGCGTGGCGGGAAGCATGTCCTTGTAGTGGAGGAATGCGTTTTTCTCCGCGCCGATATCGACGAAGGCCGCTTCCAGGGAAGGTTCGAGACGGACGATCTTGCCGAGATAGATGGAACCGGGCAGAATATCGTCGGAGAGCCGTTCGATTTCATATTCTTCGAGACGGCCGTTCTTGAGGAGCGCGAAACGTGTTTCAAGTTCCTCGCAATTGATTATGATTTGTTTTTTGTCGTGTTTCTGCATGTGTGTTTCAACCTTGTGTTTTTTGAGGGGACTGGCCCGAACCGCCGGAAAATTCCATCCCCGGTTCGAGCCGGAAACCGCGTGCAAAATCGGCGGCCCCCATTTCTTTTTTTCCTTCGGGAATCACTTTTTCGATCCGGAGAGCATCCGTTCCGCACGCCACGGTGATTCCGTCCGGGGCGATCGCGAGAATCCGGCCCGGCGCGGCGGGCGCCGGAAGCGGGACGGTCCGGCCGGAGAGAATCTTGACCAGGAGGTTCCGTCCCAGATGGGGAAAGGCGCAAAAGGCGGAAGGCCAGGGCTGGAAAGCAAGGATTTTCCGAGCGATCTGCTCCGCGCTTTCTTCCCAGACAACAGATCCGTGCGCTTTACGGATTTTGCGGGAAAGAGTCGCTTCCGCATCGTTCTGGGGGACCTCCCGCAGGGAACCGTCCGCAATCCGGAGGATGCATCCGGCAATGCTTTTCCCGGCGACCCGGGCCAGTTCCTGCTCCAGCGCCGCGGTGGTGGTTCCCGGGGCAATCTCCACCGGGACCGTCTCGTAAACCGGTCCGGTGTCAAGCCCCTTGTCCATCCGCATGAAACTCACGCCTGTCGCTTTTTCCCCGTTGAGAATGGCGGAGGCGATGGGAGAAGCCCCCCGGTATTTCGGCAGCAGGGAGGCGTGGACATTCAGGCAGCCGAGTCTCGGAAGGGAAAGCAGCTCCTCCTTCAGAAGCTGTCCGAAAGACACCACCACGAGCATGTCCGGCGAAAGGCCATGAAGCCTGGAAAGAAACATGGAATCATTGACGGTTCCGGCTCTCTCGCAGGGAATTCCATGGGCATCGCACCATTTCCCCACCGGAGTCGGGGTCAGCACATTCTTCCGCCCGGCCGGCTTGTCGGGCTGTGTTACGATGTGCGCGACATCCAGTTCTCCGCTCTGCCGGAGCCCTTCCAGCACAGGGACCGCAAACATCCCCGAGCCGAGAAAAACGATTCTGATTCTATGTTTCATTTCCGCCACAATTATGTTATAAGGGTCATTACCGGACTCGGATGGACTGTCCTGCCGCGTCCGTAAACCGCAGGCAGAACTTCCGGTTGTTCCGGTAATCCCTTTCATTATCCATGAATTTGATTACAATACGGTTAAAGCCTTCTTTCAGGGAAATTCCCTCCACTCTGTCGGTATCGGGTCTCAGCGGACGGAACCCCTTCTCATACGAGTAGACGGGATGTCCGTTGATCCAGATCTTCATTTTGCCGCAGCTGCCCACATTCAGCACAAGTCCGGTATAGTCGGTCTCGCATTTGAGAGTCTGGCAGGCGTAGAAAACGGAAGGGGCCTTCGCAGAAGGGTTGTCGAGGAAGAAACGGGAGAAGTCCACCTGTCCCGGAATCCCGTTCGGCCCTTCGTTCCGCGCCAGCAGACGGTACCAGCGGGCGCCCTTCGGCGCATTGCGTTTTCCACACAGAACACTTTCATCCGGAATAAGTTGTGCATGAAGATCATCCGCCTTGCCGGGGGCAATCGGGCCGAGGATGTTCCACCACATCAGGAAATTGACGTCCGTCAGGAAGTTTCCGGAAGGAGCGGCTTCATCCCGCGGGGCAAATACGGAAATCTCGAATTCAGGGGTATCTTCCCATGGATCGTCGGCACATCCGGCAATCAGAAGAGCACTGGAGGCAAACAGCAACGCGCAAACCGGTCTGAAATGAATCATAACAACGACACCTGTCAATTCCATAAAAAGTTTTAGTGATAGTTTTTCAAGAGTCCCCGGGAATCAGGGTCTTCAAAAATATCCCTTTAAATTTACATTCAGGTATTGACTTATGCCAGTCGATATGTTATTTTATTAACTCTTTTTCACGAAAAAGGCGCGTATGGCCCCTGGTTTGCTTGACACCATGCGCGAAAAACAGCAACCTTCAAAGAAAGGAACGGGAATGAAACAAGCTCAAGCCAAACACAAAATTTGCAGACGCATCGGCTACTGCATCTGGAACATGGCGAAATGCCCGAGCGCAAAACGCCCCTATCCGGCCGGACTTCAAGGCAAAAATGCCAAGAAGAAGAAACTCTCCACCTACGGCGAAATGATGCAGGAGAAACAGAAGCTCAAAGCTCACTACGATCTCACGGAACGTCAGCTCCGGAACATCTTCCTCCTCGCCAAACGCACCGAAGGCCGGACAGACGAAACCCTCATGCGTCACATTGAACTTCGCCTTCAGTCCGCGATCTATCACGGCGGCTTCGCTCCCACTATTTTCGCCGCGAAACAGATCGTGGTTCACCGTCACGTCCGCGTCGACGGCAAAATCGTTGACCGCGGCTCCTATCTCCTGAAGCCCGGACAGGTCGTCACCATCGATGCGGAAAGATCTCCCGCCATCGCGGAGGCTGCCAAGGCCGTCAACTTCACCGTTCCGGCTTATTTCGAGTCCAACAAGGAACAGCTCAAGCTTACCGTCGTCCGCGAACCCATGGTCGAGGAAATCCCCGTCCAGGTGGAAGGTCTGCGCGTCGTCGAGTATTACGCCCGCTGATTCCGTTCCATACGGAACTTTTCCGAGCAAGGCGGAAGTCAATTTTCCGCCTTGTTCTTTTTTAAACTCTCCTTCATTGACTTTTCCCGCTTCCGGCCTTATTTTATGGCATCATGAGCAACCTCTTCAAAAAAGCATGCCGTCTGGCCGGAAACGCGATCGCCGAATACCGTATGATCGAAGAAGGGGACCGCATCCTCATCGGCGTCAGCGGCGGCAAGGACAGCATGGTGCTTCTCCGTGTTCTTGCCTACTTCCGCGGAGTCGCGCCGGTCTCCTTCGAGCTCGAGGCGGTCACTTTCGACCCCGGATTCCCCGGTTTTTCCGCCGATGCGACCGGAGAATACTGCCGTTCGCTCTCCATTCCGCACCACATCATCCGCTTCGACATGCCTTCGCTTCTGAAGGAAAAGGGAATGGGAAAAAATCCGTGTATGCTCTGTTCACGGCTCCGCCGGGGAAACCTGTATACGATCGCAAAGAAACTCCGCTGCGGCAAGATCGCCCTCGGACAGCATCTGGACGATATCGCCGTCTCCTTCCTGATGAGCCTCTGCCGCGGCGCCGGACTGAGCACAATGGGGCCGAATGTCCCCGCGGAAGAGCACGAGGCGCGGATCATCCGTCCGCTGGCCTTCGCCCCGGAATCCCTTCTGTCCGGAATCGCCGCCGAAATGGAACTTCCCACGCGGGGAGAGTGTCTTTACAAAAATGAACTTGAGAATGGTGACCGCCGCTACTTCAAGCACATACTGGAAGAGATTTCCGAACGGATTCCGGACCTGCGGAGCAATATCCTCCGTTCGCTCTCCAACGTTCAGGAAGAGTTCCTCCTGGACCCGAAATTTCTGGACCTGAAAGGAAAACGAAAAGCAAGATGAAAAGGCTTTACAATACCCCGGAACAGAAACAGGAGATCAAGGACGCGCTGGACACCGGCAGCATGCTTCTGATTCTGCGGGCCTTCTTCTTTCCGAAACTGGCGCGGGCCTTTCTGATCCGGCTCGCCATTGTGATCGTCACGGCCTGGGTCTTTTTCAAATTCGTCTGCATCCCGCTGGTGATCCGCGGCGGAAGCATGCTTCCAACCTATCCCGAACACGGCTTTGTTTTCTGCTGGTGTCCCTCTTACTGGTTTTCCCAGCCGAAACGCGGGGACATCGTCGTCATGAGGTACGGAAAAGGCGTGATGATTCTCAAACGCGTCGTCGCGCTGCCGGGAGACCGCGTCGCCTTTACCGACGGAGTCCTGATGCTCAACGGAAAACCGATGAAGGAACCTTACATCAACGGGCCCTCCAAATGGAACCTGCCGGAACGCACCGTTCAGAAAGACCATATCTATCTGGTAGGCGACAACCGGGCGATCCCCATTGAAACTCATATTTTCGGGGAAATGCACAAACGTTATCTGGAAGGAGCACCCCTATGGTAGTCAAAGGAATACATCTTCTGATTCTCTCCGTGATCCTGATCCTTCTCGGCGGCACCGCCTTCGGCGCATGGTACTATCTCCGGCCGACGGAGGAGCACATCATCCGCGGACAGTTCCACACCTTTTCCAGGCTGATTTCCAAAAAAACGGATGAAGGCCTGATCTCGGCCGCCGGAACCGCACAGGCGGTTTCGAAGCTGTTCATGGACCCGACCACCGTCGAGGTCGAGGGACTGGCCTGGACCACGGACCCCCTTTCCCGGGAAAACATCGCCGCCAACGTGCTTCGCGGACGCGCCCTCTTCAAATCGCTCCAGCTCTCCTTCGACGACTTCGAAATCGAGGTCAGCGGCAATACGGCCAGAGTTCTCTACAGCGCCGTCCTTTCCGGAGATCTCCGCGACGGCAGGACTCTCCGGGAAGTCCGCGACCTGGAAACGACCCTGAAGAAAAACGGCTCCGGCTGGCTCTTCAATTCCTTCAAGGTTCGTGAAATCATCCAGAAGTAATCTCCTCCGGATATTCCGTGAAATCTTCCCCGTTCCGTATTGGAAAATGCGGGGAGCCATGCTATTTTATCGC
>CAYWZD010000046.1:0-15335 GCA_964462755.1 uncultured Victivallales bacterium
ATGTCTTTTCCGAATGAAGAAAGCTCCGAAGTGGACTTTTTGAATTGGGGAATGTCTCTGAAGCCGCAGCCGACCGCCTTCCTGACCCGCGGCGACGACGGCGCCGTGAAGCTGATCGGCGCCGCGGCCGATGCGGGGCTCCGGGTTCCGGACGACATTTCCGTGATCGGAGTAAACGGCGACGAGATCGGGTCGTGGGTTCGTCCTTCCCTGACGACGGTGAGTCAGCCGAAGCGGGAGCAGGGGGTGGAAGCCGGGAAGATTCTTCTTGCCAGAATCGGGCGCAAACCCGGCAGAAATATGATTTTCCAGCCGCAGCTGATTGAGCGCGGCAGTACAGGATTGTGTCATCGTTAATTACATTAAAGGCGGTTTTCCGCCGGAAAGAGAAGAAGGGAGCAGTCGCATGAAAAGTTTTGGAAAAGCTGGAAAAAAGGTCATGCAGGTGAGAAGAGTTTTTACGTTGATAGAGCTTTTAGTCGTTATCGCTATCATAGCGGTTCTGGCCGGGCTGCTTCTTCCCGCGTTGAACAAGGCGAGGGAAAACGCGCACCGGATCAGCTGCATGGGGAATCTGAAACAGCTTGGAAGCGGCTGTATAATGTACGGCGGAGACAACAATGACTATCGTCCCGCCATCTGGAACGGACAAACCACCAGCATGCGTTACGGAGTCCTGACCTTCAACTGGGGACTGTTATATTCATGTCGCTATGTAATTTTACCAAAAGTATATTATTGTCCGAGTGATAAATTTTACTCGGCGGAAACGCGATTTTTCGGCAACAAGGCAGGAAATGACATACAAGCCGGATATGCCGCTTCTGTCTGGAAGACGGATTGGAATGCTTGGTCATCTTTCCGGATGAGCAGCCAGTTTCCCGTTTATGAGGCCTACATGACATCGAATGTGCGCGCCAAAAGCTCCAGCAATATGCCCCTGGGAAGCGACATCATCTTCCGCAGTGATTCGCCCGCCCGCTTTCATAATGACAAACTGAATTTTATCTGGTGCGATGGTTCAGCCAGCACGTTTATCGACTCAAAAAGAGAGTTTATCTACAGCATTGATTGGCACTCTGCGTATTTTGCTCCGGGCAAAATAATTGGCTATCGTCAGGGCGATCTTTGACAGCATGGTTCAACCCGATAAAGTGCAGTGATGAAATCGTGAAGACTTCTCTGTTTCTCCGCCCCGACCGAATGTTTTGGCATTCGGAAATTAATTCGGAATTCCAGTGACAACAGAAAAGTCCAATAAGACAGAATGCATGCTGCGACTTTGAAATTGCATTGTTTGCCCGCATGCCATTGAGAAAAGGGTGTGTCCGACACTTTCAACTTGATTTCAGGAGGAATATATAGGATGAATATCAGACATTTGACTGCAGGTGCGACGCGTTTACAGCAGGGTTCGTGGACGGTTGTCCTTCTGCTAACCATTCAAGCCGTTGCGGCTGCCGGAAGCGAATACCGTGCCGGGGATGCCGTGTATTCGGTCAATCCCGAGACAGGGGCAGTTACTGCAATAGAACGTTCTGGACGGCGGCTTTCCGACGGCATTGAAAACCAGTATTATGTCAGGCGTGCGTCCGGCGACGCCAAGGCGTTCGAGCGCGATGACAAACGCCGAGGTTCCACTACCGGCGGCATGACGCTTTATGAAAATCCGAAATTGCCCGGATTGGAAATCTGGAAAAGTCTATGTGCCGAGGGACGCTATCTTCGCCGTACCATCCGCTTCCGCAATAACGGACGCGACACGGCGTTCGTCACAATGCGCACCCGCACGCGGTTTACGCCCGATTTCTACAAGGACGGATTTTATCTTGGAAGCGGCTATATAGGCCCGCTGATCCCCGTTCCGAAACTTTCAGCGCCTCGAATGGTAACGGAGTATCGTCAGAGTACGAAAGGCATGCTTCTGTATCACGACTGGGGTAAGACTGGAAGTTTTGCCCATTACAGACTGAAACTCAACGGCAGTTTTGTATTCCCGTGGTGGCAATCCGCAATCACCAATTATGTAGAAGAGGAAAACCATCTCTTTTACCATCCAGACGGCTGGGAGATGAGTCTTGGCACCGTCGACATGCATCCTGGAGAATCCTTTGAAATTACTGATTGTTTCACGTCGTTTACCGGCGGATGGTACGAGTTTATGGACGATGTTTATCCCGGCGATCCGGTCGTCAAACCCGAACTTGAAAAATTCCGCCCGGGTCCCGCGTGGCTGGATGAGGTTTGTGCTGTTTCCGACCCTGTGATAAGCTCCGTACGCCAGATAGCCGAAGCGCTGGAAAACGGGCGGATCATGGTGCTTACAGGATTTCTCGGCGACTGGGGCGACTACCGTGTCTGGCAAAGAGAATTCTATCCCGGGGAGTCTGGAGGCGGCATCAGCATCACTGAACTTCGGGCTGGACTAGACAGACTCCGGAGCCTGTCGCCGCGTGTAATGGTCGGATGCTACATGTTCATGAATTCGGCGATGCTCACCTCGCCCATAGTCGCGGAACATCCGGAATATTTTCTGCTCCGCGACCGGACCGGACGCCCGAAAAACCTCTTCCCCGGCGGTTTTGTGCATAACTATCCGACGATGGTCAACCGCCCGGAAACGAGCGATTATCTGATCGGCGTATTCCGGAAATTCATAGAAACAATGCGAGTCGATTTCATCTATCTGGACGAGACCAAGACGACCAACCTGATTGACTGGTCCCGCGGCGACTGCGTCCGGGACGATCACTGGTATGCGTTCTGGAAGCGGATGCATGATCTGGGACAGGAAAAATCGGTCGTCATGTTCGGCAACGCAAGGGGGAATCCAAACCATGAACTGAACTACATCGAAGCCGCTGGACAGCTCAACCCGCGATATTGGCGACAATTCGCCGGAATGGCAATGGCGACGGCCGCGTTTGCCAAACACCGCGCAGGAGCCCGGCTTTGTCTGCTTTATTGGTGGGATAATGTGGACTATATCGACCGTGTGCTGGCCAACGGTTTCATACCGGCTCTGACTCCGTACAGACCAAGGCAGCTGCCGTTTGTGCGCGCCGCGGCTGAAAATGGGCCTTTGACGGTTGTACCTCTGAAGTATGCACCCGACTGGAAAAACGATTCCGCGACCGGTCTGGAAAGTTATGCCGCAGAACGGCGCAATGGCAAGGAAACCCTGCTTTCAATCATCAGGCGCGAGGAAAAGACTTCTCCGGAAGTTGAAATCGATCTCTCCTCCCAGCCGGACAATCTTTCAATCTGGTGCTACCGGATCGCCGATTACAAGGCCCGTCTCAAGGATAATTACTTTTCGAGTGACAACGATCTGCGCCGGGTATACCGTGCAAACGGCTGGCGTGAAGACATCATCGCGGAGCCTGAGTTGCTCTACAGCGGCAAGAATCCGGGAACATTTCACGCGAAAGCGGCCGGACTCGGACTCGACCGGATGGCAATCCTTGTTCTCGGCCATCCGCTCGCCGGAGTTTTCAGCGTAGGCGGACTGCCGAAAAATTTCTTTTACAGTGTGACGCCTGAAGTCGTCATCAACGGTACGGAACTTCCGCTGCAGGTTGACTGCAAAGCCGACGGAGCGGAAATCATTCTCTTTACACCCGGACGCGTGTTCCGAGTCAACGGCAACCCCGCCGCAATCAAATATGCCGAATTCGGGGGCAGATATTTTCCGATAGTCGCTGTGCCTCGCGGGAAAAGCACTGTTTCTGACGCGGGGCCGGCATTGCCGCCGTCCGGCCTGGTCAGTGTCCGGCGCGACAACATTCTCCGCTATTGCGGAATGGACTTCCGGCTTCCTGAATTTCAGGCGGGCGGAAAGTTGACCCTGACTTCGCAGGGACGTCCGACGGTCGTTCAGGAGAGCAGACGCGGCACCCCGACACAAATAATGCGCATACCGCCGCCGTCGAACATTCCGGGAGAAAATACCCGCCGGACAGTTCATGCGGAACTTGACGGCGCTATGTTCGCCGAGGCCGCAACCTGGACTCTGCCGCGTCTCGACCGATACGGTCTTCAGCCAGAACTTCCGCCGCTTACGGCCGTGGCCGATCCACAAAAGCTCTCATTGCGCGCTGGAACAACGCGTCGCGTTGAGGACTTCTCGGGGCACGCCGCCGCCGGATTCCGCATAACCGGAGCGGAACGGCTGGATTTCGCGCTTGAACACACTTTCGATCTGAATTCCGGCATCAATCTGGGGAATGTTCCTCCATCCCGGCGCAATCCGGGCGAATTTGCAGGACTGATGGTCGATTACCGTACAGTCTCCGGCTGGCAGCGGACGGCGTTTGCTTTCGGCGGTATTCTGAATCCGAATCCGGCTCCGGGGGAGCATCCATGGGGTGCTCAAAAAACGTCGTCGCGAATTATGCTCGGTCCTGTCGACTGGCTGGACAAGCCCGGAAAACAGAATTTCACATTGTCCCTGCGCCGTTATGCGCCAAAAGACTGGACCGGGGAAGTCTGGGTGACGGCAGCAACCGGGTTCGTGGGACCTGGACGCACGCTCGAATTTAGCATACGTGCCACCAATGCCGCCTGCCGTTCAGGCGAACTCCTCTTCCGTGACCGCGCGGAAGAACTGAGGCGGATGAGCGAACCGCGTAAACTCGCCATCCCGAAACTGACAGGTCCCCCGGACTTCTCGCAGGTGTGGAGCAAAGGCGCCGGTACGGACGGATTCACTCTTCTTCATCGCAAGGGACGTCCGCGGCACGATACCGAATTCCGTGTCGCTCACGACGGACGCAACATCTATGCGGCTGTGCGGATCGCGCCTGATCCAAAGGGAAACAACTCCTTCGAAGTTTGGCTGCAAGCTCCCGGTGATTCCCGCTGCCGGCAGATCATCGCGAAAAGCTACGGCGCGGTGAACTGCTATATCGGCGGCGAGCCGGATGCCGGTTCCGGAGTGTCGGTGCGCTGCTCGCAGAACGGACAGGAACTTTTGTTCACCATTCCGGCATCATGGTGCGGCTCCGCATTAAATGGGAAATGGCGGTTGAACATCTGCCGCACACGCGACGCGGTGTCCGATTTGGACGAAGACTCCAGCTGGAGCGTTCTGAACATGAAGTTCGCGGAGCCGGAAAATTTCGGCACGGTAACATTTGAATAACATGACAGCGCTTTTCTGAACGGGACAGTCCATTTTTTTGAAAACCGGACCGATATAAAGTAAATGTTGAAAAGGAAAAATTTTGAAAAAACAATTGATCGTATTGAAACGCTATGCGGGGAATCCGATTCTTCTGCCGAAGAAGGACTCCCCGTGGCAATGCCTGAACGTGTCAAACGCCGCAGCTGCGGTTCATGACGGCAAAGTTGTGCTGCTGTACAGGGCAGAGGGAGAGGATCGCCGGGAAGGTCCGCAGTCATGGCCTGTAACGCGGCTCGGCATTGCCGTTTCTGAGAACGGTTTTAATATTTCAGAACAAAGGCCTCAGCCGGTTTTCGACCGGAGCATGGAAGATCCCTGGCTGGAATTCGGGTGTGAGGATCCGCGCATCTCCAAAATCGGAGACACCTATTACATTGTATTCGTGGGAATGAACCGTTTTGGACATTTCGGAGACCGTCTCCAGTGGGCGACCACAAAGGATTTCAAGACTTTTGAACGGCATGGTCTGCTGATGCCTCAGATGGAACAGCGTACAAGCGGTCTTCTGCCTGCAAAAATCAACAATGAATTCCTCCTGTTCCACCGTCCGATGCCCAATTTATGGATATCGCGGAGCAAAGACCTGCAATCCTGGCACGATCCTTTCTGCATTCTTGAGACAAAACCGGGTTCCTGGTATGAAAATAAGCTCGGAATCGGAGCGCCGCCGCTGGAAACGGAATACGGATGGCTGCTCTTCTGGCACGGCAAGAACAACCGTCGTGAATACGCGCTTGGAATCATGCTGCTGGACAAGAACAATCCAGCAAAAATCATCAAGTTTCAAGAAGAACCGATCCTGACTTGTGAAATGCCGTTTGAAAAAGAGGGGTTCGTCAA
Source organism: uncultured Victivallales bacterium (assembly GCA_964462755.1). Lineage (GTDB taxonomy): Bacteria > Verrucomicrobiota > Lentisphaeria > Victivallales > UBA1829 > SIG94. The sequence continues at coordinate 6,026 of CAYWZD010000046.1, forward strand.
CAACGTCATCTATACGAACGGTGTTGTCCGGTTCAAGGATAAATATTTTGTTTATTACGGGTGTTGCGACCGCTGCCTCTCTGTCGCTACCATTGAGGTTTCCACGATCAATGAATGGTGTAGAATATGAACAGATTTAAAACAATAACCGGTACCTTCATGGACGGAATCGCCACTGATATTCCCAGCAACAACTGGACCGCTGCCGACTGGAAAATCGAATTCGACAACTTCAAGGAAATTGGCATCGATACGGTCATTATCATTCGTGTCGGATTCAAAGACAGTGCCATGTACCGTTCCGAAGTCATGAAAACCTCCCTGTATGAGGACCCGGATTTGGTCGAAATTGTCCTCAGGGAGGCGGAACGAGTAGGCATAGATATTTATCTCGGTTTGTTCGATACCGAGAACTACTGGCCGATCAATGACTGGCAGAATGAGGTTGCTGTCAATCGTGAACTCATCTTTGAACTCCGGGAACGATATAGTGGCTTCCCCGCCTTCAAGTGATGGTATATGAGTCACGAAGGCAGCCTTCACATCCACCCGGACAAAATATGGAAACCTTTGTGTGAAACGATCCGCACCTTTGACAAGACGCGTCCAATCATAGTCTCTCCCCGGTATCATGGAGTCAAATGTGACGCCAACTGGCCCATCCCGCCGGAAGTTCATGCAAAGCATTTTGATTATCTGCTCGGAGAGATGGACGGGCTGATCAGCGCGTATGCCTTTATGGACGGACATGTGAATTTTCGCGATCTGGAATCCTATGTAAAAGCCACGCACGAGGTCTTCAAAAAACATGGCATTGCCTATTGGTCGAATTTGGAAACGTTCGACCGAGATATGCCATGGCGGTTTCCCCCGATCGAGTGGAGCAAAATGAGGTTCAAATTGGAGACCGTTCAACCCTATGTGGAAAAAATCATCACATTCGAGGCTCCCCATTTCCTCAGTCCGAACTCTCAGTTTTTATCCGCAAGGAAATTATACGAACGTTATAAATGTTATATCAGAGAAAAAAACGCATATTGACATCCCCTCAATTATCTTTGCCAGATTGGATGGCGGTTCCGGTTGAAAGTGATTTCATAATATCTTTGTGGAAGGGTTCACCTAATTGATTTTTGCTCAATATTATGTTCGATACGTTTAGAAAAATATTCCGCTTGTGGTTGAATTCAGCACTTTATGAAGTAACTCTCCCTTGGTGTTTTGAAACCAGATTACGGTGTGATTCCGGTTATTGTTGCAAAATTTCATGCAATATTGAACTTTTCTACGAAAAATGTTGTCTATTCCATCTCAGTCATATATCATCTTGGTTAAAACGGCCAGACCGGTCTTCGGATCGGTCTGGCTTTCTGCTTTTTAAACTTGAACACGAAGCTGGATGAAATTTTATGAAGATCGAAGTGAGCAGAAATATGTTGGCTGGGGCGTTGGCGGCTCTGGGGAAGTTGGTCAGCCGGATGAGTCCCGTCGAGGAGTATAAAACCATGTTGATCGTATTGGAGAATGGAGCCTTACGTTTCCATACGTGCGGTCTGGACGAGACGATGGAATTCAAGCTGAACTATGAGGCGGAGTGGGCTGGAATCCTGCACCTGCAATATTCTTGATTATTGTTATAGGTGATTTCGGACAATGTCTGCTTAGAATCCTTTCAGATTCCATTGACACATGGCAAGATAATTGGCAAGCCATGTCCAGCGGCGCGCGGCGCTGTAATCAAGATTTGGCACAAGAGAGCCTATCTGCCGAACCGTGTCCTGAATTAGAGGCGAATCAGCCGGAAGCGAAGCAAACTCATAATAGCGCCGTCCCAGTTCATCGCCGCCTAACAGAGGAGCCATGATTTCATCGGTGAATTGTTCCGTCGAAGCATCCGGACGATTGGCGAAATATTCCAGCGCCAGATAGTTGAACTCCGTATTGGTGTTGAAAGGAGAGTGTTCGCCGAACGCGGAAACTCCGGCCAGTCCGGCATCGGCACTCAACAGACAGTGTTGTCGAATCCGATCTACGGACAGCCCTCCGCGGCGGCAGCGCATCCAATAAGTTGAATGGTGTCCTCTCATGATGTTCCGGAATCCGGCAAGCTCCGCCGGGAATGAATCCCTGATATGCCACGTGCCATCGTTGATTTTGGCATCGCAAACCCATTGGAGAAACACTTCCTTCGGGAGGGGGGTCAGCAGTTCCGGAGCCCAGGCGGGCAGACATCCGCCGAAACGGTCTTGTTCTTCGCCGCTGTCACAGATGAAGTGGTGATAGGTTTCACAGATCACCCATGCGTCGGGATTGACGGAATAAACAGCATTGGCGGCTTGAGGATAAAACATTGCCATATCGTGAAGAGATAATTTGCTGCAGCTGTCGTCTTCCGGTTTGCAATGCTGACTCCTGCGCTTCCGGCAGGCATCACATTGGCAAATCCCGGTGTCGCCTGTTTCAATCTGAATTCCGCCTAATTCCGGAATCGTATGGAAAAGCCATTCAAGTGAGTCCAGGACAAACTTCTGGACTTTGGGATTGGAGGGACAGGCATGACGGACGCTTTTATTTCCTCCATAACTCCAAAAGTTGAAGATCAGCGGATTACCGTTTTCTTGAATTGCCATGCAATCCGGATTCAGACGGAGGAAACGTTCAAGAGAGTAGTCCTGTTCCCCTTCGTAATATATTCCGCCGTAAGCGAACAATCCGGCGATCATATAGATTCGCACGCCTTTTTCCAAAGCATAGGAGCAAACCTTTCTGGCGGATTCGATTCCGCCGTGATTGTCCCTCAGAAGTCCGGCAATGCCAATCGCATTGATGCCGTGAGCCGACGACCAGTCAATGACTCTGCGGTAATCCTTTTCGAAAATATCAGGATCTTTGGTGTAAAAATTGGATGCTCCCGCATTTTGCATTCCGGGAGTATCCAGCTGCCAATTCGTACAATGATCCCAGGTCCAGAAAAATTTATAGTCAAGTTTATTCATAATATCCCTGTACAATAGTTTTTTAATTTTGCAAAGTGAATTTGAGCCTTATTTTACATCCCCAATATTCAGCGGGCGATAGGCATTAAAGTCATGATATGCCGTGCCGTCAAGCGAGAAACCGAATTTTCCTGTCCACAGAGCGTCTTTTATCCGACGATTGCGGCCGAAATGGATACGCCAATTATCGCCGGGTGCGAGCCTGCGGATATTATCCACTGGCACCCTCATTTCAATCACATAACGATCGGCATAAATTTTGGCTTTTACTTCAACTTTACTGTCAAACTCAAGCATGGCTGCGGGCATTTGCGCATCAAACACCGTGCCGAGCGGATTGACCACAATCTGGTAATATGTGCAGCGCGCGGTGGTGACGGGATAGAAGAATAGTTCAAAACCATCATCTTCCCATATTTTGCCATCATGTTCTTTTTTCATCGACATCTTTTCCGGAGATGGTTCCAATGCTGTAACCAAAAAATAAAAATTCTGGGAGTCTGCCAAGATTTTTACCGTGGTTTTCAATTTTGGACTAATTGGAGTCTTTTTTTCCGCACCGGCCTCAAAAAACTCCTCGACAGTGGAAGCTTTGTTCCATGCTGCATCGTCACCGTTAGCGTCAATAACGATTTTATCGCTAGTCATCGGCACAAGTAACGTCTTACCAATTTTGGCTTTAAGTTCTTGATTCGGAACGATCCAATAGTCATTGAGGAAACGGCGGTCCAGACCGACCCGATAGCGTAACGTTTTATCATTTCCGGCGAGCTTTTCAGCCTGCTCCAGATAGCCGAGAAGTTTTTCTTTTGCCCCCGGTGCATCGAGGAGAAGTGGACGACGGGGATCATCATGCGGATATCCCATGCACACGGTGGAATCAGCCCACAATTTACGCCGCAAGGCGTGATACTGTTTCATCACGGGATATGTTTTCCCGTAATATAGAGATTCTGCCTCGTCTAAAATTTTATCTTCATCAAGCGAAGGGTCCCAAAGAATTTTCCCCGTCACGTAGAGCCACTGCCAGTTGGAGGGGAATACATCCGTGCGTGTTTCGTGTTTGCGCGGCGGATATGGTTTGGCGTCCTCAAAATATGCTTCGTCTTTCCAGCCGATCATACCAAGCTTTTTGAAGAGCTTCAGGTCATGTGCCTGGACTTTTTCATTGCAGGTATAGTAAGGAGAAGTGGGGATGAGGTAGTCATAAGTATAGACTTCAGGATAAATTTTCAGCCACTCTTTAAGCAGATTGTAGATTTTTACGTTGCGCGAACATTGTGCATCATCCAAAGCATGACCGTAGCAGCGCTCATGAGTGCAGAATTGGAGTTTCAACCGTTTGTCATATTCGACATTGCGCGGCAGCTCCCGGTGGGTGTGATAAGCCCTAACCCTCAAATCCGCATTGGGATATTTGGCAAAAACCTTTTCGGCTATAATTTTGACGACCTTGTGAAAACGTGTCGAAACTACCTGATATCCCCATGAATCGGTGCTGTCCGCACCATCCATCGCTCGGCATCCCTCACACTCGCACCATCCTGTACTGGTATCTTCCATTCCAAACAAGTAAACGCCTTTTCCTTTGTATTGATCTAGTTTGCTGATGATGTATTTCGCGGTGTTTTCCTGAACATCCTTATTGCTGAGACAGTATTGCTGCCCCTTGACTCTTTTACCGTTAACCAGCGCAAAATATTCGGGATGTTTTTCATACGCAGTCTCCGCCGGTTGCGGGTTGACAAACGTCATGTGACCACCGCCAAGATTTGGTGAATAGCTAGGCATGCGCGGAGCATAGAATTTATAGCGGAGTGACTGAGGTTCATCGTAAGGAACATTCGCTCCCCACGCAGCCGGAGCCTGATAACCATTACGATAAGCCCACGTTTGCCCATGAATGGGAACTGTTCCGTAACATGCACACTGGTCCAGACGGCGAATTTCAAACGCAGGTTCGCGAAATTTCTCGTAATCATCAAAGACGATTTTCGAAGATTTCGGCACATGTTCCCCGCTGTCAAAGTCATTGGCCGCCTTCAGCCAGCGGATACCGAGTTTATCCTCCATGAATTGATATGTGCCATAAAGTTCGGCAACCTCATCTTTGCCGATAATATACATCGTATTCCCACGGGCACAAATATAATATGCTTCTCGCATTTTGGAGGAGTTCAGTTTTTTTACCGCAACTTCCGGGATATCTTTCAGCGTATCCAGTGTGCCGATCACCACACGTTTTTTCGCATCGGTTTCGCCGACTGCGACCGGCAGTTTCTCCCCCGTTATTTTGCTTACATAATCAGTAAGCTCCTGCGCTGCTAGACGGCTGCTCTCATGAGGCTTTTCCGCCAGCACGATAGTGGCATTTTTTCCATCGCCCGCAAGTTCAAAACCGGATACTGCCTGTGTGCTGGCTAGCAACGAAACGCCAATAGAAAAGAATATGTGATTTTTTTTCATTTTGCATTACCTCCCTCAGCATTAACTCGCTTGAATACCTTATCGGTAATTTCCTTTGCCGTATGGATATCCACTTTGACACCGTTGAAGATAACATCAGAATCCTTTTCTGCTAAGAAAACGATTCTGACGTGGTCCGGTGCCAATTCGTTCTTTTTACCATTTACAGTTCTGGTATATTTATCTTTGACCACATATTCACCCTGAACGTCCTTGAATTCATTTGTGGCTTTTTTATAGGCAATGTGATCTTCTGAAACCCAGGCTCCTTTACCATTGTCTATGCCATATACATAGACTCCAACACCAGTAATTCCTTTTCCTTTCACACTGGCGGTAATTTTTACGGTTGCCCAAGGTTTAACTTTATAGGTGTCCTTGGTATAGAAAAATGTTATTTTTTTAGTTGTAATTACCTGCACGGCACTTTTTTCATTCTCGGTTGCCTGAATAAATTCGCTCTTGCCGGTATCCGGATGGTTTGCAAAATTTTTTGACCAGCGATCGGCTGTTACCGGGAGCGCAACTGTCTTTTCAATGTTGTCTTTTTCCTGGTTCGGAACGATCCAATAGTCATTGAGGAAACGGCGGTCCAGACCGACCCGATAGCGTAACGTTTTATCATTTCCGGCGAGCTTTTCAGCCTGCTCCAGATAGCCGAGAAGTTTTTCTTTTGCCCCCGGTGCATCGAGGAGAAGTGGACGACGGGGATCATCATGCGGATATCCCATGCACACGGTGGAATCAGCCCACAATTTACGCCGCAAGGCGTGATACTGTTTCATCACGGGATATGTTTTCCCGTAATATAGAGATTCTGCCTCGTCTAAAATTTTATCTTCATCAAGCGAAGGGTCCCAAAGAATTTTCCCCGTCACGTAGAGCCACTGCCAGTTGGAGGGGAATACATCCGTGCGTGTTTCGTGTTTGCGCGGCGGATATGGTTTGGCGTCCTCAAAATATGCTTCGTCTTTCCAGCCGATCATACCAAGCTTTTTGAAGAGCTTCAGGTCATGTGCCTGGACTTTTTCATTGCAGGTATAGTAAGGAGAAGTGGGGATGAGGTAGTCATAAGTATAGACTTCAGGATAAATTTTCAGCCACTCTTTAAGCAGATTGTAGATTTTTACGTTGCGCGAACATTGTGCATCATCCAAAGCATGACCGTAGCAGCGCTCATGAGTGCAGAATTGGAGTTTCAACCGTTTGTCATATTCGACATTGCGCGGCAGCTCCCGGTGGGTGTGATAAGCCCTAACCCTCAAATCCGCATTGGGATATTTGGCAAAAACCTTTTCGGCTATAATTTTGACGACCTTGTGAAAACGTGTCGAAACTACCTGATATCCCCATGAATCGGTGCTGTCCGCACCATCCATCGCTCGGCATCCCTCACACTCGCACCATCCTGTACTGGTATCTTCCATTCCAAACAAGTAAACGCCTTTTCCTTTGTATTGATCTAGTTTGCTGATGATGTATTTCGCGGTGTTTTCCTGAACATCCTTATTGCTGAGACAGTATTGCTGCCCCTTGACTCTTTTACCGTTAACCAGCGCAAAATATTCGGGATGTTTTTCATACGCAGTCTCCGCCGGTTGCGGGTTGACAAACGTCATGTGACCACCGCCAAGATTTGGTGAATAGCTAGGCATGCGCGGAGCATAGAATTTATAGCGGAGTGACTGAGGTTCATCGTAAGGAACATTCGCTCCCCACGCAGCCGGAGCCTGATAACCATTACGATAAGCCCACGTTTGCCCATGAATGGGAACTGTTCCGTAACATGCACACTGGTCCAGACGGCGAATTTCAAACGCAGGTTCGCGAAATTTCTCGTAATCATCAAAGACGATTTTCGAAGATTTCGGCACATGTTCCCCGCTGTCAAAGTCATTGGCCGCCTTCAGCCAGCGGATACCGAGTTTATCCTCCATGAATTGATATGTGCCATAAAGTTCGGCAACCTCATCTTTGCCGATAATATACATCGTATTCCCACGGGCACAAATATAATATGCTTCTCGCATTTTGGAGGAGTTCAGTTTTTTTACCGCAACTTCCGGGATATCTTTCAGCGTATCCAGTGTGCCGATCACCACACGTTTTTTCGCATCGGTTTCGCCGACTGCGACCGGCAGTTTCTCCCCCGTTATTTTGCTTACATAATCAGTAAGCTCCTGCGCTGCTAGACGGCTGCTCTCATGAGGCTTTTCCGCCAGCACGATAGTGGCATTTTTTCCATCGCCCGCAAGTTCAAAGCCGGATACTGCCTGTGTGCTAGCCAGCAATGAAATGCCTGATAAAAACAAAAGTCTTTTTTTTATCATTGTCATGAACTTTTTCAAAATCGGTTCATCCCCTATATACATATGTGCCTTGTCAGAAAACTTTATATTTAAAACGTGAATATTTTGGAACTTAAGCTAAATTGAGCTGTTTTTACCACGCCTTAAAGCTATATTATCATTTGACTGCCTCAATTTCAGCCTCTACGCTTCTGAATATGACATCAGAAAATTGTCCGGCAAAGAAAACGACTCTAATATGATCTGGAGCCAACTGAGTTTTGACATCCTCAATGGTTGCAGGATAATTATCTTTGACTATATATTCTCCCTTAACTTCTTTAAACTCATTTTCTGCGATTTCACTGGCTAACATTTTTTCAAAAAGCCAATGCCCTTTGCCATTGACTTTGCCATACACATAAATTCCGACACCAGCGGTTCCCTTGCCTTTTATGTCGGCTTTAATTTTGACGGTTTCTCCAGGTTTTACCGGATGCATACTGCCCGAATAGAAAAATGTTGTTTTTTTAGTTGTAACCACCTGCACGGCGCCTTTTTCATTTTCGGTTGCCGGAACGAACTTGACGTTTCCGATGTCTGGATGATTGGCAGAATTTTTTAGCCAGTAGAATGGAGCTTTTTTATCTTTGTCGAGACGAGTAAAATTTCCGAAAATTTCGAGATCTCGCGCCAAAAGACTTCCTGCAAAAGCAACGGCAGTCATAATAATAAATGCGATTTTCATTGTCAACATCTCCTTTATTTTGTGCTGAGTCAAATCATTTTATCTTGCAGTTTTTATGAAAAATTTCCACTGCCGTCCCATACTTCTTTGGAATTGTCATTTTTGCCTCCATGTTTGAGGTTGCGTTGATTGTTTTCTGAAATTACCCATTTCCGGTTTTTCCTTTCTGTTGAGTTCGGTTATACTGGAGCGAATCCAGGTAAATATGCCTGTTCTGGAGCCCCTCGCATACGGACTGGATCACTTGCTGTCCCACAGCATTTGAGAACGCTTCCCATATCCAGACAGCGCCAGACGACTCCGCGCAAGGCCGTGAACAATCGTGTAAAGGTATGCTTCCATTCATTTTGCCACGCAATAAAACGGAGCAAAATATATGTCAGAAGAGCCGTCCATATCTGCCAGCGCACCGCATTTTCGTTATAGCCCATGAAGTCGGAGAGTTGAAGCGTCTGCTTGATTTCTTTGAAGAAAACTTCAATGGCCCAGCGTGCCTTATAGAGATCACAAATGGAACTTGCCGACCAAGTGAAGTTGTCGGTGATGAAGGTCATGCGTTTCGGCTTTCCGTCGACTTCGATGATTGCCTCGATCAGACGCAGAGTTTCCGGATACCAGACGGAAGTGCGCTGTCCGGTCAGTCTGATGACGGCATCACAAAGAATATTGAGTTTGGGAGCACTGTGCTGTCCCACAACATCATACTTCATGTTGTCCTTGGCGCGGGTGATCCAAAAAATGCCGCGCCCGAAAAGCTGCCAGAGATGTTTGAAGTCAACATACGCCTTGTCAAAGATGACGATTTCGCCTTC
>CAYWZD010000047.1:0-15218 GCA_964462755.1 uncultured Victivallales bacterium
CGGTCGATCTTTATCCGCAGATTGTCGTGGACCACCGCTACCGGCTGGGAGAAAATGTCCCCAATGTGCTGACTTTCGAAGTCATCGATCCCGGAACGGTTCCACGAAAGAATCCACGGTTTGAATTCGCATTGCCGAAAGGGTTTGAAGTCACCGACTGTCCGCTGCCTTTGCTGGAAAAAAAAACGGATGACGGCCGGACCCTTTACCTTTATTCGCTTGACCATTGGCGTTTCGCGAAGGAATATGTCTTTTCTTACCAGATCAATCTGATGATCCGCTCCGCGCTTCCCGCGGGAGACGCTCTTTACAGGGCTTCTTATCGGACGGTGAACAATGAGGCGCCAGGCACGTGGCGGAATCTGGATTTCCAGATCCTGCCGCGCATTTCTTCCCCTCAGCCCAAACGGTTTGTCACCGGTCTTTTTCTGGGCCAGCAGCATCGGCTGCCTCTTCCGAAATCAAGGGAGGACTACGCGAATTTTTATGCCGACGGCGGATTCAATTTCCTTGAGAGCTGGTTTGTCCTGGATGGGGAATCCGGACAGATTTTCAAAAAGCGCGGAGTCACCCGTGCCGTGGGCCCATGGGGGATCGCCGACGGCTACCGGTTCGGCGTCGGCCCGAAACCGGAAGACGCCAAATTCCGGCTGGCGGACGGCACCGCCTACACCGAGCCGGGAGGCCAGACCTTCGCAATCTGTCCCGCCGAGGTGGTCGAATGTGGTCCGCATTTCCGCGCGGTGGCGGAACAGCTGATCGAAAAGCCGATTGCCTTCGATGATACGATCGACACGCTCATGGTGAACCACGAGCCCTTCCGTTACAATGGGAAAGGATGTTTCTGTCTCCGCTGCCGCGACCGGTTCATTCAGTATCTGGAGAAACACGGGGTCAAAGTCGATTCCGGAAAATTTAAGGCGGACTGGCCCGGTTCCGCCGCCGCCCGTGCCGACCTCTGGACCCGGTTCTGCCGCGATCAGCATGCGGAAATGGTTGTCGCCTACGAGGAAGCCGCCCGGGCGGCCGGGAAAAAGGCCGGCAAGGAAAGCCATTACATTCCCGAAGTCAACTGGGCCGAGTTTGAGGATTCCTCGCTGTCCAAATTCGCCAATTATTCCGCTGTCGCCTATATGGATAAAATCCCCTGGATCGAACCGTGGGGCCCTTATATCTTTCACAATCTGAATGAAAACTATCTCTATACGCCGGGAATTCATCTGACCTCCTTCGCGGCGGGAAAAGCCGTCCGTGACTTTCTGAAGAAAAACATTTCCGATCCCAAACGGATTCCGAAACTGATTGCTTTTCCGCACGGCATCCAAAGTGACGGCTGGATCACCGAACCGGAGGCGGTCTCCTTCGAGACCCTCTGTTATTTCCTGAACGGCTGGGAAGGCTCGGTGGTTTATCATTTCAACAATATGGATTATATCTATTATTCGGAATTGGCGAAGGCGAATGCCCTGATCGCCCGTTACGAGGATTTTGTCTTTGACGGCCGGGAGTGGACCGGGGACAGTGCCGAGGCGCTGACGCCGATCATCGGACCGGAGGAATTCCGGCCGTGGCTCAATGGAGACAAGCTCTGTGCGTTTCTCTGTCTCGAACAGGAAAAGTTCGCGCCGTATATCGGAAAAGGGAACGCGCTGCGGCTCAAAAGTTTTCAGCTGGGCGACAAACGGCTGATCGCCGTCGGGAACTTCTGGCAGAAAGGCGAATGTTTCTTCAAACTCCAGCTTGAAAATCTCGATCCGGAAAAACGGTATGTCGTCCGGCAACCGGAGGCGAAGCGGAATTTCGGCATTTTCACCGGTACGGAACTGAAGCAGGGGATCGTGCTCCATGTCGGAGCTTTGTGCTGGGCGTTCTATGAAATCGAGCCGGCGGATTCGTCCGTCGATTCTTACGGGGAAACCGTTTCCCAGGCGTTCGTAAAGGCGGAAATGAAGAAACGTCTTCCGGCGATCGAGGCCGCCTATGCGAAGGAGCGCGCTGTTGCTGGGCGGTGGGAAAAACTTTACGCGGCGGAACTCGACGAGGAACGGGAGGCGACCGCAGGAAAGCACTTTGAATTCGGAGTCCTTCCCAATGTTGCGTCGGGAAAAGTGAATCTCACACCGGCGGGACAGGGGGCGTTCACCGCGATTCAGGTAAGCACTCCGGATTACTCGCTCAAACTTCAGCCGGCGGAGGGCGGAATCGTGACCCGCTGGATGGACGCTTCCGGCGTCCGGCTCGATACGGAGGAAAAAGGATACGGACTTACGATGGATACGATACTGTTTCCCGCGGCGAACGTTTTCCGGCTGACGCGGCCCATGCGGGTTGTGGAAATCGTTCCGACGCCGGAGGGCGTGCGTGTGGTGCTGGAGCGGAAACTCTCGCCGGGGGACTGCCGTGCCTTGTCCGGAGTCACGGTAACCAAGTGTTTTCTTTTCCGTCCGGATGGATTCGATGTCGAAACGGTTTTTCGGAACGATACGAAAAAGGAGCTTGAACTGGGGTATCGTATGCACAACTTTGCTCCGGCAAATCGGAATGTGGACGGACATTCCGGAATCATTCAGGTCAGCGGGAAAAGTTTTCCGCGGGACTTGAAACACAAGCTGCTGCGGACAGGAAAGCCGGTTCCGGAGCTGGAGAAAATGCTTGGAATGAAACCGGAACCGGTGACATCCGGAACGATGGCGTTTTCCGCGCCGTGGAGTCCGGCAAAGGTGACGGCGACGCCCGTGAATCCGGAAGGGCTGTACGGCATTCTCCTCTGGGATGCGCCGGGGGAAGCGGGGATGACGGCGGAGTACATTTATGCACCGGTAAAACTGACGCCGAAAGAGACATTGCGCGCCGGCGCAACGTGGCGGCTTGAAAAATAAAAATCCGTCCAGCATTGCAAAAGGAATGGATCGTTCCCCCCTTGGATTCCTTAGAATGGGAATTCATCGGGGGAACTTTTTTTTGACTTGGAAAGGAAGCCTCCCAAAGGAACGGCTCCGACGCTTGAAGAGAGGATTTCCAGATCTTCGACTGACAGAAAGAAAAAAAACAACTTTTTTGGAAAATAGGCTTGACAAGGATGATAGTATCGTATATAATTAGATAGGATCGGATAGGATCAGAAACTGAAACGGAAGAAAAATGGAATCTTATTCTCTGAAAAAAGACAGTCTCTACTCAAGGTTGAAGCAGGAGATCATTTCCGGGAAATACGCCCCGGAGAGCCGGCTCCCGAAAGAGATTGATTTCTGCCGGATGCTCGGCGTCGCCAAGGTGACTCTGCGTTCCGCGCTGGAAAAACTGGAAGCGGACGGGCTTGTGGTCCGCCTCCCGGGGAAAGGGACTTTCGTCAACATGGGAAAAAGATCCAATGTGATTCTGGTCGGAATGGTTCGGGAAAGCCGGATCGAATTGCCTCAGAACTATATTCTTCCCGGCATCGAGAACGAGGCTTCCGAACAGGGATTCAAGACGGAACTCTGCTTCATCGATTATCTCCGCAGGCTTCAGCCGGAAAACGCCTTGAGGATTCTGAAAAAGAAAAATCTGTACGGGGCTCTTCTGCTGACAGGCAGTGTATTGGAAGATGATCCGGAGGTGTTGATTCTTCAGCGCCTCGGAATCCCTGTGATTCTTGTTCACGGGAATTATGAGGACCGCCGGATCGGGTTCGGGCTGCTTTATGTCAACCAGAGACAGAACTGGCGCAAGGGGCTGGAGTATCTGGCGGAAAAAGGGCACCGGCGCATAAAAATCATTTCAATGAAGCCGGATTCCGTTCGAGACTGGAAGGAAGAGGAGCTTCCGTCTTTGTTCAGGGAACTCGGTTTGGAAGCCCGTGGACGTCTCCTGTATTCCGCCCCTCTGGACCAGAACCGGATCCGCGCGGAACTGGATGAAATGCTCCGGACGGATGAGCCTCCGACGGCTGTCTACTGTTTCTCGGACTTCTATGCAATGGAAGTCATGATGTACCTTCAGGAAAAAAACATACGCATCCCGGAAGACATCGCGGTCATGGGTTACTGCGGTTATCCGGGCGATACCTTGCTGGAACCTTCGCTGTCCACGATCGATTTGAATTATATCAATATCGGAAGGACGGCTGTGAATGTGCTGGCGTCCTCCTCTTCGTGGTTCGGGGTTCCGGACGTGGCTCCGCCGGTGGTGGCGCTGCCGACGCATCTGGTGGAACGGGATTCCACGCGGATTATCAGAAAATGCGATGGACAATTCTTGAACGGATTCAACAGAAACAGAAAAAAGGAGGCCATATGACAATTCCAGGCAGAAAAAGATTCACGTTGATAGAGCTTCTTGTTGTTATTTCGATCATTGCGATTCTCGCAGGGCTTCTGCTGCCCGCGCTGAGCAAGGCCCGCGACATGGCGAAACGTATTTCCTGTACCAACAACGCCGCGTCGATTGCGAAAGGGTTCCTGCTGTATGCCGGTGACAGCACCGATTATCTGCCGCCTTACTGGGCCGGATATCAGCTCAACGCCTCCGGATTCTGGGAGGGAAAATTCAGTCTTTCCAACCGGATTTCCTGGTATGTCGAAAATGAAAACGGTCTGATTGCCCGGTATTTGAAGCCGTCTCCTCCCCTGCCGACGGTGGAAGTTCCTCTGGGCGGCTGGACTTGTTACAACGGAGGCAAGAATCTCTATCGGAGCAAATTCGCATGTCAGTCCAGAACGGCTCCAAAGCTGGCAAGTGGCGAATCGACCGGCGGCTGGGGAATGAACAACAGCATCCGATGGGATAGCGGTGCGATACCGGTGCGGAAACTGACGATGGCTAAAATTCCATCGAAAGGGATTCTTTTCGGGGAATGCGCGGATACTCCCAGTTCGGGGTATGTCATTTCCTATTACATTTCCACGCTGACCCGTCCGACATCCAGCGCGCCGATGGAATTTCCTCACAACAATGCGGCGAATCTGGCATTTCTCGATATGCACGTGGAGTGTCGGCAGAGATCCAGAATTCCCGATGAAGCCGCGGGAGGGCGGGCGTGGAAGTCGGTCTTCTGGACTCCTTTTGACTTCGAACCGGATAATATTTACAACGGATGGTAATGAAATATTCTGTGAAAGGATGGAAAATGAAGAGAGTGTTGTTGCTTTTGATGCTTTCAGCCTCGGTGTTGTCGTTCTGCTTCGGGGGCGACTTGACGGTCGCCTCGAAAAATTCAAAGAGCGGTTATCAGATCGTGGTTCCGGACTCGACCGGAAACGCGGCTCAGGACAAGTTCCTGCTGGCCGCCGCGGATACCTTGAAACAATGCATCGCCCGTGCCGTCGGAGTTGAAATTCCGGTGGTGAAGGAGAGTGCCATGAACCGGGCGAATCCCGCGATCTTCATCGGCGACACCAAAACACTGAGACAGACCGGCGCCGATCCGTCCAAGCTCAAGACGTGGGAATACCGGATCGAGGCGGACGGAAAGAATATTTTCCTGTATGGAAACGACATCAAAAGCAATCCGACCGGACAATGGCCGAACGATCGCATCTCGTTCGTTCTGGGATCGGTGAAGGCGGTGACGGCGTTTCTGGAAAAATTCGTCAACACCCGCTTCGTGGCTCCCGGTCCGGAAGGAATTGCCGTGCTCCCGCTGGAACGCATTGCGGTCCCGGAACGTTATTCCTTCCGGAAAGCGCCGACGGTGGAATATTGCATTTCCCGCGGACAGGACCTGATGTATGACATGGCGTCCAACGCCTTTTACGCCCCGTGGTACGGCACTTACGGAGGCCATTCCCATAATGTCGCCATTCCGCAGGAGAAATACTTCAAAACGAACCCGGAATACTTTGCCCTGATCAAGGGCAAGCGCACGACACATCCGACCCGTCCGCAGTATTGCATCTCCAACCCGGAAGTTCAGAAGATGATCTATCAGGAGCTGTTGGATCATCTGGACAAAGGATACCGGATGGTTCAGCTCGGACAAAGCGACGGGTTCCGTCCCTGCGAATGTGAAGAATGCGCAAAACTTTATGGAGTCAAGGATTTCGGAGAGAAGCTCTGGATCATGCACCGTCAGATGGCGGAACGTCTCCTCAAAGACCGTCCCGGCAAAATGGTCAGCATCATGGCATACGGTCCGACGCGCAAGCCGCCCCAGACGTTCAGGGAGTTCCCGGACAATGTGATGATCGAACTGGCACCGTTTTCCGAAAAGGAATTCGGCGAATGGAAGAAATACCGTGTCAAAAACGGATTCAACGTCTATCTTTACAACTGGGGCTGGTATCAGGCGGAAGGCTTCACGCCGAAGCAGACCATGGAATATCTCTCCTCTCAGACAGCGGAGTTTAACCGCAGTAATGTCAAAGGCATTTACCGCTGCGGTTTCGGGGAATTGTTCGGACTGGAAGGCCCCGCCTATTATCAATGGGGAAGACAGCTGGAAGATCCATCCCTCGACAGTGCAAAACTGCTTTCCGAATATTGCCGCTATGCGTTTGGAAACGCGGCCGGCAGCATGGAGAAATTCTACCTACTTCTGGATGACCGTTTGAAGCTGGACCTGCCGGACCGCAACACCAACTGGAACGATCCCGCCCTTCTGGATGGACGCAATCCCGCAATGGCGGACAATCTGAGGCTGCTGGCGTTGAGGTATCCTCCGGAGGTCCTCGCAAAACTGGAAGCGTTTCTTGACTGGGCGGAGAAAGAGGTTCTGAAAACGAATCCGGCGAAGTTCCTGCTTCCGGTCGTCCGGATGGAATTCGATTACCTGAAGAAAACGGCATCCGTCGTGACGGCGTTCGAACATTTCCGGAACACGAAGTCCGACGCCGATTTTGAGGCTCTTGCCAAAGCGGTCGACGCACGCAACCGGATGATTGAGGCTATTCCGCTCCAGCGGGGGACGAAGCCGCCGCGTCCCGCCATCAAGGGAAGCCTTCGGTTGTTTGGATATCCGACCATGGGGGAAATCGAGGACGGCGGGCGCCTGACGGCTCCTCTGATGGCTCCCTTCAATTGGGATGTCCGCTGGATGAAGGAAAACGGAGTCAAGCCAGCCGGACGCACGATCCGGACCGGAGGTGCTCAGCAGATGCTGGTCCAGAAAGATTTCTATCGCCAGCAGGCAGAGATCCGGGAAGACCCGGTTTCCGTGCAGTGCCGCCGGGACGATCAGAATTTCTATGTGACCTTCCTGTTCGGAAAATCCACGCAGGAAGCGGTGCGTAACGATCAGATTCAGGTGATCCTCGGGAACGGCAAAAAACGCTGGTGGTTTACCGCCCGTGCGCGAAACGGAACCACCGGTTATTATGAGCGGACTCTTGCTTCCTCGGATAACAAGGGCAACGGCGACCAATACAAAGCTGTTCCCGGCGGCAAGGGTGGAAAGATTACCGCCCCCGCTCCGGGGGTGAACGGAGTCTCGGCCCAGATCGCGATCCCGTGGAGTCTGGTCGGCGGCAAACCGGAGAAAGGCGCTGTGTGGGAGTTCAACGCTGTCCGTGAAACTCCGAAGGCTCGTTATATCTGGGAATACAACCTGTATCAGAAAACCTGGCGGAATATGATGGACTCCGTCGGCAAAATCGTTTTCGAATAACTGAAGGAAAGTAGACCATGAGAAAAAACTCTCTCCTGCTTGGATGGATCGGAGCAAGCTTTCTTTTTCTGAGCGCGTGCGCTTCTTCCGTTGGCACGGAAAAAACAGTGACGGTGCTGAAGGATGGAAAATCTCCTTTCCAGATTGTTCTGCCGGACCGCTATGACAATCCCGGGACGGAAGAACATCTGATGACGGCGGCACGGTGTCTTCAGAAAGAGTTCCGGACCGCATCCGGCGTGACTCTTCCGATCCGGAAGGAATCCGCCATGATCGGAAAACAGCCCGGCATTTTTATCGGCGATACGGCAATGACGCGCCGGTGTGGAATCGAACTGGAATCCATGAAGGACTTCTCCTATCGGATCGTCGTCAGGGACGGCAATATCTTCCTTGCCGGAAACGATTGTCACGGGCTTCACTGCAAAAAGAAGGAAGGATACAGCCGTTATCTTCTTGGTTCCGTGAAAGCGGTTGTTGTTTTTATGGAAGATTATCTTCATACCCGTTTCCTGATGTCCGGCGAGCCGGGAATCAGCACGCCCGGAATGAAGTCGCTGGAATTGCCCGGAAGCCTTGACCGCTCCGGAACTCCGCGTCTGAATTTCGCTTCTGGGCGGGGGCAGTCCATGATGTACGACTATGCCAACAACAACTACGGCAGCGGCGCATATAAAAGTTACGGCGGGCATTCCTACTATTCTGCTGTCCCTGAAAAAGAATATTTCAAGACCCATCCCGAATATTTCGCCCTTCTCGGCGGCGTCCGGGTCGGCACCGGCAATCATCTCTGCATTTCGAATCCGCAAGTTCAGGAACTGGTCTACCGGGAGATGCTCAAACAGCTGGATGCCGGAGCGGAAACGATCGAGGTCGGACAGACCGACGGTTACAATCAGTGTGAATGCGAGGATTGCCGGAAATACGGCAATACGGATGATCCCGGCGAAAAACTCTGGATTTTCCATCGCTTCCTTGCGGAACGTCTTCAGAAGGAGCGTCCCGGCAAAAAAGCGCTTCTGATCAGCTACGGCCCGACTGCCGAGCCGCCGAAAACGTTCGATTCCTTCCCGGAAAACACCCTCATCGAAATCTGTGACTATTCTCCGGAATCTTTCCGAAAATGGAAGAAATTCAAGGGAATTCAGGGCTTCACCGTTTATGTCTACAACTGGGGAGATTACCCGCAGCCCGGTTTTACCGCGAGACTTTCCCCCGAGGCATGCGCGGATCAGGTCCGGCTGTTTGATGCAAACAAGGTCCGCGGCGTTTACCGCTGCGGGTTCGGCGAACTCTTCGGCATGGAGGGGCCCATCTATTATCTCTACGGAAAACTTCTGGAAAACCCGGACCTTTCTCCGGAAAAAGTTCTGGAGGATTACTATAAAAACGCCTTCGGGGAAGCCGCGGTTCCCATGCGCATATTCTACAACACATTGCATGAGCGACTGAATTCCTATAATATCCTGAACTCCGCCCAGAGAAATGAATATTCTTCCGCCATGAAAGGGAAGAGGATACTGCCGGAAAATCCGCGTGTGATTCTGGCATACATCTATTCTCCGGACCTGGTCGAGACACTCGAAAAGAATCTCTCCAGAGCGGAATCGATGGCTTCCGATCCGAAAGTGAAACAGCGCCTTGCATTGATCCGGAAGGAGTTTGACTACACGAAAAATCTGGCAACGATCCTTCATCTTTACAATGCCTACCGGATATCTCCGGACAAGGCTTCGTTTGAGAAACTTGCCTCCGCAATCGAGGCGCGGAACGCCATGATCGATTCATTCTATGCGAAGAACGGAACGATGAAAAGCGTTCCGGGTTGGCCTGAAATCCGCTTCTTCGGAAATGTCCCCAGAGTCCTTCTGGAGACAAATGGAAGACTCAGCGCCACGCTGGGCGCGCCGTTTACCTGGAATACGAAACTCCTGCGCGAAAAGAATGTCCTGCCGGGAATCGGAACCCGCCAATTGAGCATTCACAAGGCGGACGGCATCATCGATACCCTTGACTTCCAGTCCGGGGCATGGGCGAAGACGCAATGGCATGATCTGAATGGAATCCAGCTGGGACAGATCGCGGAGAAAACCCGTTTCAAGATTCTTTACGACAAAGATAATCTGTATCTCGGATTTGAAAGCGAACTTCCGGATTCCTGCCAGTTCGTCCCGGTCGGCAAGGATGGGCCCGCCTGGCGCTCGGACTGCATGGAAATCGTGCTGGACCCGTTCGGAACCCGGGAAAAATATTATCACTTCATTTATACCCCGGTGGAAAATTCCACTTATGACGCGTCCTTCGGATTCATTACGGATGTGCTGGACCCCCGTTACAACAAAGCCGATCCGCGCTGGAATGGAGAATGGACTTACCGGACTGCCCGGAAGAACGGCAAATGGTTTTCCCTGTTCCGCATCCCCTTCAAAACGCTGGGGGTGGAAACGCCTTCCTCCGGAACGCGCTGGACGCTGAATGCGGGACGCGAATCCTTCCGGCATAAACAGCCTGAGCTGTCCCTCTGGTCCCCGAATTTGGAGACGATGAGTTTTCATGATCGCGACTCCTTCGGCGAGGCGGTTTTCGAATAGAAAAACCTTTCCGTTCCCGACTGCTTTCCTGATCCCTGTGAATATGGACAGGGCAGGGAAGCCGTTTTGTCTTCCGGAATCCTTTTCCGCCGTATGTTTCCTTCACTTCCGGAGGGGCTGATCCAAATGGTTTTTTTTCGGATTCCCTGTTTGAACAATAAAATGTCCCATGCTACATTTTTACAACAAAATTGTAAGAACTTGATCTGTGTTATGAAGGGAACCATGATGGAGAAAAGGGAGCATTGGGGCAGCAGTCTCGGTTTTATTCTTGCCGCGGCCGGATCGGCGATCGGTTTGGGGAACATCTGGAAATTTCCCTATATCACCGGAGAGAACGGGGGCGGCGCTTTTGTTCTGGTCTATCTGGTGTGCGTGACGGTAGTCGGTCTTCCGGTGATGCTGTGCGAAATGACTCTCGGACGCGCCACGCAGAAAGATCCGGTCGGGGCGTTCAGGGCTCTCGGACCGAAAAATTCCCGCACGGCGATGCTGATTGGAATGAGCCTGATTTTTGCCGGCGTTGCTTTCCTCTGCTTCAAACAGTTCGGATGGTCTGTGGTGTTGTGTCTGGCGGGAATGCTGACCATTCTGTATGGCTGGACGATTGTCGGAATTCTGAGCATCATTGTGCCGGTTGCGATTCTTTCTTATTACAATGTGGTGGGCGGTTGGACGCTGGGGTATATTTTCAAGAGCTTTTCCGGAGCACTGCATGTCGCGACCGTGAAGGAAGCGGGCGGTCTGTTCGAGCTGTTCATCCTGGATCTCCGGTGGATGCTTGGCCTGTTTTTTGCTTTTACCATGCTGTGCGCGCTGATCGTGGCGGGAGGAGTGAAAAACGGGATCGAGCGATGGTCGAAGATTCTGATGCCCACCCTTTTCATTCTGCTGCTGGTCGTCATGCTCCGCAGTCTGACACTGGAAGGGGCTGTGGGCGGGGTGAAATTCCTTCTTAAACCTGATTTTTCAAAACTTTCCGCGAATGGTGTTCTGATTGCTCTGGGACATGCCTTTTTCACCTTGAGTCTCGGCATGGGAATCACGATTACCTTCGGCAGTTATTTGTCCCGTGACCAGAATATATTCCTGTCTTCCCTGTCCGTGGTCTTTCTGGATACGCTGGTGGCGATTCTTGCGGGACTTGCCATCTTCCCGGCTGTTTTTGCCATGGGCTTTCAGCCGGACAAGGGGGCAGGGCTGGCGTTCCAGGTGCTCCCGACGGTGTTCAATGCCATGCCGCAGGGCTGGTTCTGGTGCGGATTGTTTTTCATACTGCTTTTCATCGCGGCGCTGACTTCGGCGATCGCTCTGCTGGAGGTGCCGGTCTCCTACTTCATGGACGAATGGAAGTGGAGTCGCGCGAAGGCCGTATGGATTTGCACGTCCGTGATTCTGGTTCTGGGAATTCTCTCCTCGGTCAGCATTGCCAACTGGGACCGCATAGCATCGGTTCATTCCTGGCTGGTTGCCGCGTTCAAGGTGAACTCTCCGGCGTTTTTCGACATGATCGACAACCTCTGCTCAAACTGGTTTCTGCCGCTCGCGGGGCTGGGAACTTCTTTGTTTGTCGGCTGGATATGGGGAACTCAGAAAGCGGTGCAGGAAATCCGGCGCGGCTCGAACAATTTTGCCGATGTCCATCTGATTTCCCTGCTGGCCGGACTGAAGGACGACTCCAACCACAGCGAACTCCGTCATGCGCTGACGCTGGCCTCTCTATGGGGAATCTTCATCCGCTTTCTGACTCCGGTCCTGATCATGATTGCTTTCATCTGGATGAATATGGGATGATCCGGTTCCTGCGCTGATTTTCCTGCATGATTCTTGTTTTTATCTTCTTCCGTGTCCGGAAAAAAAATTAAAAAAGGGATTGACATTTTCAGAAAAGGTTGTATAATAAAAAAGAGCAAACGATTGCTCAATCTGAAAATTGAGGAAAAACTTTATGTCGTCTCAACAGTCTGACAGCATGGTTTCCCTGAAGGACATTGCGGAAAAATGCGGTGTTTCGGTATCGACGGTTTCCCGTGCTCTTTCCGTTCCGCCGCGCGGACGGATCAGCCCGGAGGTTCGGGAACAGATCCGTCAATGTGCCGAAAAATGCGGTTATCGTGGAAATCCGGTTGCGAGGAGTCTCCGTATCCGTCGTCACGAGACTATTTCACTGGTTCTTCCGCCATTCTTTACGCAAAAGCCGAGTTCGCTGGATTTTGATTCTCATGTGCGTCTGACGCAATGGGAAGTGATTTTCAGCGTGATCCGGAAAGCCCGTGAATATGGGTATGACGTCAAGCTCGAGCCCGTTCAGGATGACGATGTTTCCTTCCTTGCCGGCAAATTGGATTTTGCTCACACGGACGGCGCCGTTTTTATTACAACGGAACTTTTCGAACCGCTTTTTCCGGCTCTGTCCGCTGCCCGTTTTCCGTATGTCACGATGAACTTCGGCAGTTCTCCGGCTCCCGCCATGTTTTATCCGGATATTGAATCGGGGTATCGCCAGGCGGTTGATTTCCTGATCAAGTCGAACCGCGGCCGCATCGGTCTTCTGATTGAGCCGGAGATGGCCCACTCCGAAGCGGTCTTGCACGTCCTCCGCAAGGTCCTCGGAGAACACGGCCTTTGCCGGAAGGACCATTTCTTTGACGTACGGGATGTTTTTTCCATCCGCAGGCTGGTGGACGAACGGTTTTACGAGTCCCTCGACGCAATTTTCTGTTCCAATGACGCCATGGCCAATATGCTGGAACGTGAATTTGAATACCGCCGCATTCCCAAGCATCAGCATCCTCTGATCATCGGATACGACAACAATCCGGTCTATGACACCTGCTCCACCATTGCCATTCCCCGTATGGAAATGGCCCGCGGCACGGTAGAGCTTCTGATCGGGCACCTGACCGGCAAATGCCGGATCGGAGAGTTCGCCGGAACTACGTGCCCCACAGAATTTATCTTCCGGGAAGGCAAAACGGTAATTGCATCCGAGGGGGAACCTCTGACAAATTCAATATTTTCTGAAAAGATCAGGAAGAAAGGATAAAGGAAATGAAGAGAACGTTCTTTACACTGATAGAGCTCCTGGTTGTTATTGCAATCATTGCCATTCTGGCGGGAATGCTTCTGCCTGCGCTCAACCGGGCCCGTGAAAGCGCCCGTGCGAACAACTGCCGCGGCAACCTCAAGCAGCTTGGCGTTCTTCATCTGTGTTACGTGAACGACTTCAAGGAATGGATGCCTTCCCGCTGGCTGAATGACAATCCTCTCGGAAATCCGTTTTACACTTATTACCGCCTGACGTATCTGAAAGATCCTAATACAGCCCGCGATCTGAATGGAAAGGGAGTGTTTTATTGTCCCACAGAAACCGAACACGGAACCGCCGACAGCAAGACCCTGCCGAGCGATTACGGCTGGAATTATCAGGTCATCACGATTGTTGCGAATACTTCATTCCGGGTAAAGCTCAGCGCAATGAAGCCGGGCACTCTGGTTCAGGCCGACATCGGAACGCTCTCCACCTATCCGAATGAATATCAACTGACCCCGTACACTATTGTAGACCGGGTTTCCCGCCGTCACGGGAACGGGGCCAATTTCCTGTTTCTCGAGGGAAACGTCAACTACTATAAATACGAAAAATTCAAATGGCTCCAAAACAATAAAACCGATCCGCAGCGTCTGATCCCCTGACCAGAAAGGTTCCACAGCATGAAAAAACAATTGATCCTTGCCGCGTTTCTTGTTGCGGCTTCCGTCCTCTCGGCGGTCGAAATCAAAAATCCCGGATTTGAAACGGGACGCAAATCCTTCGAAGGCGTAGGATGGTGGTGGTTCTCCACCGCGGACTCCTGCGACTACGATACGGATATTTTCCACTCCGGGAAACGTTCCATCCGGTTGACCGTGAACGATTCCATAAAACAGAAAGCCAGTCCGTACTGGTCGCGCTATGCCGTGCTTTTCGGCCCGATTCAAGGGATCAAGCCTGATACGGTCTATACGATCCGCTGTTTCGTCAAAACCGAGATGAAGGAAGGGCGGGCCGGCATTGCCGTCTGGTGTCAGAAAAAGAAAATGAGCATGGCGGAACGGGTTCCCGTCAAGTTCCTTCCGATCCGGAAAACTTCGGACTGGACGGAACTGCTTTACACCTTCAAAACGCCGGAGGATGTCACCGTCGCCACCCTGTATTGCGCCGCCGAAAATTTTACCGGGCGCGCCTGGTTCGATGATTTCAGTATCCGCGAAGGCACGGACGTCCCCGCGGTTCCCAATACCTTGGATTGGAACAAAGCCCTGGTCCTCGATCATTTCATCCTTGTCGGCGAGGAAGCCGCCGAACGCGGGCAGCCGAAAGCGCAAACTGAACTACGTCTTCTTTCGGGCGGTGAAAACCTGATCATACGCGGCACCTGTTTCGAGCCCGAAATGAAGAATCTGAAAACCTCTGCTACCGGACGCGATTCGGCTGTCTGGAATGACGACAGCGTGGAACTGTTCCTCGATGCCCAGCGCAGCCGCTCTTCCTATTACCAGTTCATCATCAACCCGGACGGTGCCTTGTATGACGCTCGCGGCACGGACGCTTCCTGGAGTCCTTCGGACATCAAACTTTCCGTTTCCAAAGGAACAGACCGCTGGACATTCGAACTCGTCATTCCCTATACCGCCATCGGTTACGGACCGACGGAAGCCACCCTCCCGGATAAACCGATGGCCTTTGCCGCATTCCGGTCCCGGAAAAGCGTTTCTCCCGCGGAACGCTCCAGCTGGCAGCCTTGGCATCAGAAGGGCAACTTCGGCAATCCGGCGCTGTTTCCGCCCGTTCTCGTCGGAACCGGGACGAAAGGGGGGCACGTGAATTATCTGTTCCGTGGTCAGGCGGAGGACACAATGCGTCCGCCGCTGGCATGGCAGATCGCCGATCCCCTTTACGAAGAACTCATGACGGATGTTCCCATGCATTCGAAAACCGGAACCCTGCTCAACATCGCTTTCCGGGGGAATGGAACCGGCGTCGGAGAAACCGCCTTTGCCCT
>CAYWZD010000048.1:0-15182 GCA_964462755.1 uncultured Victivallales bacterium
CATGATTGATTCCGAGTGTACCAGTTGTTCCGTTTAATATACAATATATACCATTTTGTTGGCATTGTCAAGGGGGGTGGGGTGAAAAAAAGATGTTTTTTTAAAACCGTTCTGTTCCGTTTCCGCATGGATTGTGCGCATAACGGGGAACGCCGGACAAAGATGAAGGAAAACGGCGTCAGTCGGCGGACCGCATGAATTTTTTCGGGGTGACCCCGTATTCGCGCCTGAACATCTTGCAGAGATAATTGCTGTCGCAGAATCCGGTCCGGTAGGCGACTTCCGAAACGGAGAGCGTTTTGGTCTGGAGTAGTTCCATTGCCCGGAACAGCCGGATGCGGAGGACA
Source organism: uncultured Victivallales bacterium (assembly GCA_964462755.1). Classification (GTDB taxonomy): domain Bacteria; phylum Verrucomicrobiota; class Lentisphaeria; order Victivallales; family UBA1829; genus SIG94. The sequence continues at coordinate 348 of CAYWZD010000048.1, forward strand.
TACTCCATCGGTCCCATGTCGAAACGTTCCCGGAAATGGCGGAAAAGGTTTCGATCGGACATGCCTACATGCGCGGACAGCTTCCGCACGGTCAGTTTTTCCATGCAATGGGCATTCAGATATTCGAGGACGCGATCGGGACGCCAGTTCGAATTCCGGTCGACATCCAGCGAGTACCCGCGTGAAAAATAGCCGATCACTTCCATGAAAAGCGCCGGGACGATCAGTTTGTGGGCGATCCGCTTGTGCCGGATCTCGTATCGGAGCCGCATCAGAAGGTTCAACAGGAAAGAGAAGTCGCATTCCTCGATCCGCCCCACCGGCAGCGCTTCGTTGCGCTGCGGCATCTCTGCGCCGGGATACAGGATTTTCACCAGCGGCAGTCCGCTGGAAACCACCATCGGCAGAGGCGTCGAGGCGTCATACATCAGCGTATAGAGTTCCAGCTTGGCGCAGTCCGCGTAGCCGTGAACGGTGTTTTCTCCGATCACCAGAAGGTCTCCTGTCCGCAGGGGGACCCGTTTCCCGCCGCATAAGTGCGTCCCCTTGCCGGTTACCAGCACGACTTCCGAGAAATCATGGGCGTAAAGCTCCCCTTCCTCCACCGTTCCCGGAGTCGAATGGACCACCATGACCGGAAGCTCTCCTTCAACGAAATATTTACACCGCTGTAATGACTTCATGACATGATTCTTTCATTTTGGCGGTATTATACTATTTTTTTTCGCTTTTATCAAGGTTTTTTCATCCGGAAGTTGTATAATTATGATGAAAACAAGAGGAACCCCAGTAGTCATGATTCATTATCAGACGGCATATCCGATCCAGACAGTGACGTTCGACGGCATGATCCGTCCGGTGGAGGAAAACAAGCTCCGCCGTGCGATCGAAATTCTGCGGGACGCCGGAGTGGATGCCGTCATGCTTTCCGGGTATCAGCTGGAAGAACCCGCTTCCGTGGATCTGGAACGCGAATCCCGGCGGATCGGAGAGCTTCTCCGCTCTTCCGGCCTGCGGGTGACCCAGCATCACGGATTGGCCGTGCTGTTTGCTTCTCCCGGCAAATCCCAGAAGGCTGTCCGGGAAAAACTCTTCCGTTCCCTTGATTTCACAGCGAACCTGACGGCGGAAAACCTGGTGTTTCACAGCGGGCGTCCGGAAGGCCGTCACGGTTCCATGGAAGAACTCCAGCAACATTTTCTGGAAGAGGCGGAACGCCACGGGTTGGAAGCCATCCGGAATGTAATCGCCGAAAACCTGTACGCCGCCGGGGATTATGCGCGCAAACTCGGAGTGAAACTCTGTCTGGAGAACTGCGACTGGTTCGAGCCGCTGGCCGATCCCGTCGAGCTGCCCGCTCTCGTGGAAATGGCCGACCATCCCGCGGTGGGATACTGTTTCGATTCCGGGCACGCGCATTGTGCCGGATCGTCCATTCCCCGCTGGATCGAACGCATGGGGAAGAAGCTTTTCACGACTCATCTGCACGACAATCGCGGACCGCTTCCGGGGCGTAAAATCACCAACGGCTTCATGGAAAACTGGCCGGCGGCGGATGAACACAGGACTCCGGGTCTCGGCACGATCGACTGGCGGGAACTCGTCGGGCTTCTGCGCAAATATACGGATCTGGACGCGGTGACGTTCGAAACCGGGCCGTGGCCGCATCAGGCGGACCCGGTTTCCGCATACAGAAGTGCCGTGGCGTTCTGGCGGATGGTGGAAGAAGAGACAACAATTCAGGGAAAGGATAAAAAATGAAACGGCGGAAGAAATTCACACTAATCGAACTGCTCGTCGTAATTGCGATTATCGCGATTCTGGCGGCCATGCTGCTGCCCGCGCTGAACACGGCGAGGGAAAGCGCCCGGCGCATCTCCTGCACCAACAATGTCAAAACGATCGATTCCGCGACGCTCCAATACACGTTGACCTACAATGACTGTCTGCCTTACTGGAACGCAAACGGATGCAGCTGGGCCAATCAGGTTGTTCTGATCACGTATCCGCAACTGCCGAATGCGTCGGCGATCAAAGACAGCCATAAAAAATTTTTCCGCTGCCCTTCCATGCAATCGCCCGCGGGAAAACTGTCCTACGGCTACAATAAATCGCTTGGATTTTCCCACCTTTACAGCACGTCCCCAGCCTATCCGATCATCAAGATCGCCCGGATCAAAAGGCCGTCACAAATCATTATGACGGGTGATGGCGACGATGACAACTACACTACCGATGACTACAATACAATCATTGGCGACGGTTGGAACATCATCGGCAATTTCCACATGGGCGGCGCTCCGCTCGGGTTCATCGACGGACATGCGGAATTCAAGAAGCGTTCCGATGTCACCCGTCCCGGCGCCATTCCCTCCAACAACAGTTCCATCGGCACCGAAACCACCGCCCTTCAGAAAATGTGGGGTGTCTGGGCCGAAATTTATCAGTAAAATTTTTCAGAAAAACACATAAGTAAGGAAAACATTGAAATGCACTTCATGGAAAAATGGTCTTCTCATCCCGGAAAAAAACGGACAGGGTTTTTTCTCGTGCTTGGATTTCTGCTCTGCGGCGAACTTTTTGCGGCTGACCTCGGTCCGATCCTCTTTTCCGACGACTTCGAAACCACCGGTCTCTTTGCCGAAAACTGGGACACATCCAAAGGGCTCAAGCCTGAAAACGGACAGGTCCGGATTGCCGGAAACGGGTACCTGACTCTCCGCCGTTCGATGGGGGATAAGGATTTCGCTGTTTCCGCCGACCTGACGCCCGGGAAAAACGGAAAGGACTACGGACATACCGGAATCATTATTGACGGCATTCATTTCATGCTTCGTGCGGACGGAAAAGTCGGCACCGCCTATCGGCCTCCCACTGCCAAACACTCGCTTGGAACGGTCGCGCTCATTCCGGACTACCGTTTCGGCGATCCCTGCAATGTGACGGTCATCCGCCGCAAGGCCGGGGAATCGCGGCAGTACGTCTTCATGGCCAACGGCAAGACGCTGGTGACATTTCAGGAAAGTGCTATGGTTCCGACCGGTAAAATCTCGATCTATGCCTACCGCGCGAACCTCGCGGTGGACAATGTTACGGTGCATTCCATCGCCAAAGGGAATGATTCGCCGAATCTCGTGATCAACAGCTCCTTCGAGCATCTGATCGATGGCATGCCCCCCTTTGTCAACATGGCCAGCGGGCGCGGAGTGAGCTGGAAAGCCCCCTATGAGGAGTTCCTCAAAACGATCGTGATCGACCCGAAGGAAAAACATTCCGGGAACCAGTCTTTGCGTCTCACCTTCAATGATTCCGTTACACGGGTCGGATTCATGATGTTCAGCATGGGCTGTTCCGTCGGAAAGCCGGTTACGGGGAGCCTCTGGCTGAAAGCCGACCGTCCGGAGCTGGATGCCGAACTGGTTTTCTGGGAAGTCCACTCCAAATCCCATATGAAGAAAATCAAAGTCACCAATGCGTGGCAGCGGTATGAATTCACACTGGAAAAGCCGGGCCGCAATCTGGTTCAGTTCGGAGTCGGATTCAAGGGCGCGGGGACGCTCTGGGCGGATGATGTTCAGGTGGAAATGGGCGACAAGGCCACTCCTTACAAACCGAACGGTATGGATGCGGAAAAGTTTGACGCCGGAATCTCTGAAAAAATTGAAATCATGCCCGATGTGAAACTCCGGAAGACGGAGAAGGCCCCCGTGATCGACGGCGACCTTTCCGACTTTCCGAAGGATTGCAAAGTGGATGCTTTCCTCTTCAAAAACAAACCCGCGGACGAAAAGACTGTCGCCTGGCTTTCCTGCGATGAACACAATCTTTATGTTGCCTTCCGCTGTTTTGTTCCGGACCTTTCGAAAGTGAAAACAGACAAAATCGGGCGTGATATCGGGAAGGTTTACGGACCGGAATGCATCGAAATGCTTTTCGATCCGACCGGCAGCCGCAAGAATTATTATCAGCTCGCCGTCAATGCCGGAAACAATCAGGCGGACTGCGGTCCGGGCCGCAACGCCGGTTGGAACGGACAGTGGCGGAGCGCCGTGCGCCTGAATCAGGAAGAACGTTCCGTCGACTATGAAATCATGATTCCGTTTTCGAACTTTGCCGATGCCGGAATGACCAATGTATGGGGATTCAACCTCGGCCGGAATTGTCTTGCGTCCGGCCAGGCGGTTTCTCTCCTGATGACTTCCCAGATCAATTTTCACCTGCCGGTCCTCTTCCCGAAATTGATCTTCCCGGAAGGCGTGCTGGATTCTTCCCGGATCAGCCTGTCCGATGCCGGGCTGTTTGAAAATCCCGACGGCAAAACCACATTTGCCGTTCTTCTGAAGAATTTTTCCGGAAAAGAGGTCGCCAACGGAAAAATCCAGCTGCGCGATCCGGTGTCCGGAGCCGTTCTCGGAAGTTTCCCCGGAACCTTTCCACCGGGCGATACGTCCGTTCGCTTCGCCTCCGATCTGCCTGGTTCCACGCGGAATAAAGTGGTCTCTGTGGAACTTTGCGACGCGGATAATCGAATTCTTGCGGGAAAGGATTTCTTGCTGAGTGCCGCCGGGCCGATTCAGTTGTACAACCGTTACAGTTTCTACCGCGATGAAAAGGAAGCCGAATTTCTTGGAAGCTGCGGACTGACGCCCGGAAAATACAAAGGAATTGCCACGGTGGACGGAAAGAAATTCGACTTTGTTGTTGTCCCGGAATTGAATATCCGGATTCCGTTGAAAGACCTTAAACAGGGCGCCTCGAAAGTGCTGTTCGAAATCTTCGACGGCGCGAAAAAATGTGCTTCGACCAAAAGCGAGATCGTCAAGCTGTCGGACCGGAAAGCGCCTTATTGTCAGATTGACCGCAAACACCGGACGCTCAAAGTCAACGGAAAACCCGCCCTGATCGTGGCTCCTTTCCTGGGAGTCGAACGCGGATTCACCCCGGAAATGGCGAAACAGGCGATCAAGACGTTTTCTGACGCCGGATTCAAATATCTGACGCTCGGCAGTCACGAGGCGGACAATCCCGCCACACGCGCCTTTGTCAAGGAGGCGGAAAAACAAGGGATCAGTGTGGTCTACTGGAACTTTTACGCATTCCGGAAGAAAAATGAATGGAAGCCCGAAGACATGCTGGCGAAGGTCGATTATCCGAATGTGATCGCCCTGCTGGTCGTGGATGAGCCGGAACTGTATGCCAAAGGCGAAGAAATCAAGCCCTTCATGGAAGGCTATATGAAAGCCTACCCGCAGCTTCCCGTTTTCATGAATAACACCGTGGTCGGCATCCCCGCCCGTTTTGCCGGACTGACCACCGACATCATCATGATCGACGACTATCTGACCAATCGTGAAGGGCGGGAAGTCATGGAAATGGTCGATGACGCGGAAATGGTCGAGAAGGCGGGCCGCTCCGAACGCAAACCCGCCTGGTTCTTCCCCTCGGGTGACAACCTTCACAACCATTACCGCGAATGCTCCTATGACGAACAGATCGCCCAATGTTACGGGATGATGCTGAAGGGCTGTTCCGGGCTGGTTCACTTCTGCGCCCTTCCGAAGTATCCGCGCAACTGGGACGCCATGAAAGACGTCAACCGCGAGTTTCTCGCGTTGCAGGATGCGGTTTATTCCGAGGAGAAATGCTCTGAGACGCTTCCTTCCGAAAAATCGCTGCTCGTCATGACCCGCAAACTGGGAAACGATGTGTATGTCATCGTCCTCAATCCAGGTCGCAATCCGGTCGAGAGCGAATTCCGTCTTCCGCCCGGATTGAAGTATGCGGACAAGGTTCAGGTCCGTTTCGAGAACCGCGCGCTGCCGGTGAAGAACGGAACTTTCCACGATTCTTTCCGTGGACTGGAACGCCATGTGTATGTCGTGGAAACCGGGAAAGGAACGGCTGGAAGAAAATGAGGCTCGAGAACTGCCGTTTTCTGATCGATATCGACGGTACCATCACCCGTTACACGCCGGAGAGATCGGCTCCCGGTGCCACTCTCCACGGCAACCTTTTTTTCCCGGTCATCCGCGATCTGATGCTCGCGCGCGGCTGGGAGAAGGAGGCCGCTGAAAAGGCGCTGTATGATGCCACCCACAATATTCTGCGCTGGGACTACGGGGAACTCCTGAGACAGTTCGGAATTCCGTTCGAAGAGGCTCTGCCCCCGATGCTCCGCAGACACGAGGATTTTCTGGAGGTTCATGAGGATGCCGTATCTCTCATCCGATCCCTGCAAAAATTGGGCGCGCGTCTTTTCATCATCAGCAACAACCCGTTCTGGGGCTGCCGCTGGAAACTCCGCCGGGCCGGGCTTGAACTCGAACTTTTTGAATTCATTTTCAGCACGGATCTGATGGGCGGATGCAAATCGCTGATTCCGCCGTGGGAATTTGTCTTTTCGCGCATCGGCGTCGAGCCGGAGCAGGTCGTTGTTATCGGGGATGACTCGAAAGAGGATGGCGAAATTCCGCAGTCCCTCGGTGCGGGCCGCTCCTTTATTCTGTGGAGGAATGAGGCTTCCCTGCCGCGGAATACAGACCGTTCCGTCTTTGTGAAGGACGCCCGGGAAATCGTTCAATTTCTTACCAGAAACGGAGATATATATGACTTTGGAAAAGCTTCAATACGTCCGTACCGGCGGCATGAGCGAGTCCGGGTACGGAACTGATACGCTGAATCGCTTCAAAAAGGAAAAACTCGGAAATTATACGGTCCTTTTCGTGGGACCGTGGACGCCTGAAAAAATCCGTGCCGTCGGGGATTTCTGCCGTCGCGAAAAAATGAACTTTCTGATGGATGAAATGGTAAACCGTCTGACCGGGGAACTTACGGACGGTTACGCTCCGGTTTCAGCGGAAGTAATTGCCGCTTTGAAGGAATATGAAGATGTCTGCGACGGTTCTCTGCTGCTGTGCGAATATGGAGGGCTCATGTTCTACTGGCCACAAAGCACCGTGGCGGGAAGCCGCACGTTGCCCCCTCCGGCCCGCAATTTTTCCGAAGCCTCCGCCAATGCGGAATCCAGAATGAAGGAAACCATTGTCTACGCCCGGAATAACGGAATGAAAGCTCCGTTCGTCTGCATTGAAGCCTGCGGCATGACCGCGCCGTTCCTGTACCGGGCGGGAATCGACCGCATGGATTTCGAGGTCTGTTATACGAATGAGATGGAACTTAATTATTCCGCGGTCAAGGGCGCTTCGCTCGCTTTCGGCAAAAAATATTTCGGCGTGGACATGGCCATGGTCTGGTATGGGGGAAACCAGCACGACGATTTGTGGTTCCACCGCTGGCGGAATTCTCTTTTCCATGCTTTTCTGCGCGGGGCCGATCCGATTTATGCCGAACATGGAGTCATGGATTACAAGGCTCTTGGAAAGGATTTTCCCACGGATCACGAACAGGTGAGAAAATTCCGTTCGGCGCTGACGGAACTGACCGCTTTTGCAAAGGCGAACCCGCGTCCGGCAGGCTTTCCCGAAGCCGCTGTCGCCGTGATGCACGGACGTCTTGACGGCTTTGTCGGCGCGGGGCAGACCCATCTCTGGGGACAGCGCGAAAATGAGGCCTTCCGCCTTGGCCCGCCGGATGATTCCTGGAAACTTTTCGAGCGGTTCTACAAGCGCCGCGAGTGGTCTTGCCGGGATGTCTGGGGAGATGCCGACTATTCGGGAAATCCCCCGTTCGGACAGATCGATGTGGTCCCTCATGATTCCCCCGACGAACTGCTCGGGCGTTACAAGGCCATCGTATTTCTCGGACGCAACAGCATGGACGAGTCGCTTTATTCGAAACTGCTCCGGTATGTCGAGCAGGGAGGACAGCTAATTATGACCGCGGCCCACCTGGATACGGCCGACACTCCCGGAATCTTGTATCATCCGTATAAAAATGGAGACTGGATCGACCTTTTCGGCGTCCGCCTGAAAAACACCTCTTTCGAACCCTTGCCCTACGGAGTCAAATTCAAGGAAGAAGCGGATGGAACCTCCTGGCGTTTTCCTCTCTGGTCGCCCAATTGCGATCCCAAGTTCACCGACGGCGGGTTCCTCATGGGTGATTTCGAGGCAGTGAATGCGCAGACATTGGCAGTTGCTTCCGACCGTTTCGTCGACCGGACCGCTTCCGGCGAATGGCCCTCATCCCTGCGGGGTGTTCTGTTCGCAAAGAAACACGGCAAGGGCTCGGCGGTACTGTTGAATTCGCTGGAATATCCGGGCGCGTCCGGTGTCCGTGAATTATATGCGATGCTGCTCGATTCCTGCATCCAGTCCCATCACGGGGAATGGAAAGTGGAATGTTCCGACCGGGTGCGTTTCTCCTCTTGGCGTTCCCGGAATGGCTGGGCGCTGTTCCTCCTCAATACAGAAACAAATCTGATGCAGGATGTACTGATTCGCCTTCCTGAGAAACTGCCTCTCCGTCTGACGCTTCGCCCCGGAGAAATCAGACAGGTGCATATTTCTTTTTGAGGCATGGTTCGTGAACCTGTATGGAACCGCTCCGGGGTCTTTCAGGAATGGGATGCGGAGAGTGTTTTATGGAACTTCGTCATAAACCCGGACAAAGTCTACCGTGAAGGCGTCCGGCAAAATTGCCTGATGCAGTTCCGGGGCGGGTTGGCCATTGTAGCGGTATGATTGGCATTCCGTCGAAATCAGGATGAACTGTTCCGTGTGCGAGACGGCTTCATGGAAGCGCCAGGATTCTTTTCCGTCGACATAGAAAACATAACCGTCCCGGCTCCAGTCGACACCGAAAACATGCCATCCGAAAATGTCGTTTTCAAGCTGGCGCGGACCGGAATGGCCGGATTTGCGGTCGGTGCCGTAGCCGGACCAGAAGATGTTGTGGGAAAACTCACCATTCCGGGTGAAGTTCTCCATGATGTCGATCTCGATTCCGGACCGCGCCGGATCGGGTGTGCTGCCGATGTTCGGAGACTGAAGCCAGAAAGCTGCCCACCAGCCGGGCTGTGTCGGCAGCTTGCAGCGGCATTCGAAATAACCGTATTTCTTCAGAAATTTCGGCTTGGAAAATGGAGCGATGGGCCATTGAAAAAGCCTCAATTGATCTTCCGGCGCCCGATCCATGTAATTCTCTCCTGTCTGAAGCTGGGGCGATGCGTATTGATCTCCGTTTTTCACCAGTTCCAGACGAAGATTCCCGTCTGCATCGAAATTGGTTCCGCCGGCAAGCCATGCGGGATGCCGCCGATGCATCATATTCAGACGGAAATCCCATTTTTCCGGGTCGAGTTCCGGTTTGTCAAATTCATCGTTCCAGACCAGCTTCCATTTTTTGTTGGCCGGAAGAATGCTGTCCGCGTGTTTCATGTGAAAAGTCCTTTTTTTGTTTTGCATGCAAAGGGAAATGTTTGTTTTCAGATAATACTTTGTAATACCGCAGCCCGGTTGTTCCGAGAACGGAATCCGTGCGGAAAAGAGGAATCTACTCCTTATTTTCGAGGGGCTTCCAGAATGAAGATCTTGAATTTCGATGCGTCCTGCCCCCCGGCCAGTCCTTCGGTCAACGCCAGATAATGACGCGCCGCTTTCTTCGACAAATCGTTATTGTCGAAAAAGACGAAACTCATGCCAAGGGCATCTCCCGGTTTCGGATTCATTGCTCCGATGTCTTTCCATGGAATTGCCAGTTCATAGGTCGTATAGATGCCTTCGCGTTTGATGACGCTCTCCGTTCCGCAGGTCATGGGGGGACGCTTGCCGGACTGGAAGCGGTAAAGAACAGGTCCGTTTTTGCAAAGCGCGGCTCCGAAATTCCAGACGCCTTCTCCGAATCCGCCGGGAGTCATGATGTTTTTCGCCTTCAGATCCGAGATAATGGCAAATTGCATGCAGTCATCACGCCAGATGTCTCCGCGCAGATATCTTTGTATATGTTGGCGGTCCCTGACACGCGCCCCGATGAAAAGGAATTCCTTGTTCCATGCAAGGCTGATGTCCGCGCAGATATCCTTCCCGTCATATTTCAGGGCATCGGAAGACTCCGGAACAATAACTGCGCGCGGATAAACATTGTCCGGCGAAACCAGTTTGATAACCGGGGCGGCATATTTGCCCAAATCTCCATTGATGACAGGATTTTCGGCAAACGCAACGGGGAGCGATTCGCATTCGGGCACCGGGATTTCATATTTTTTGCCGTCCTGTTCGAAAACCAGTTTTTTCGTTTTCGGGTCGATCCCGGTTTCCATGGTCATATTTGCGTTGGGCGACAGGTTGAATTTCCGGCTCCCGTATTGAATTGTCAGGGTCCGGTCCAGTTTATTTTTGAAAGAGACAATAACAAGCGTGGCGGAGATGCGGGTTGCCGTCGTATCAAATGGAGTTTGTCCTTCAAATTCGGCTTTTGTCAACATCTGCCGGACTTCGTTGGCATTGGCTTTCAGGGTCAGGAACAGCGGGGCACCGGAGAGTTCAAGGGAAACTTCTCCCGGCGCTTTTCGGGACTCCCTTCCGGAAAGATCGCATATTTCCATTTCCGCTTTTGAATCGATTTTCAGAGATACCGGTTTGTCTGTGGTCCAGATGGCGCAGACGATGTTGTCGTTTTTCCGAAACAGATAAGCCAGGATACCATGCGACAGCTTAACCCGGTTCATTCGGAATGGTTCGGCAAAGGCCAGTTTCCGGGCGATGGTTGCAAACACAACAGACTCATAGCGCGGAATATTCGTCCAGTAACTTTTCTGCCGGCTGCTTTTTTCTTTCAGCGCCATGATCCACATGGTTCCGTCGATGAAGTCCTTTCCTTCCGCAACAAGGGGATAGAAGATATGCCAGCCGGGGCGTATTCCATTGTAGAAAGAATAATACTCGACTCCGGGCATGCCTTTTCCAATGATAAGCGACCGGGCCGAATAATTGGCATATTTTTCGGTTTCCGGACCGTCCAGCGGGAGGTTGTGATACTCATGATACCCGCGTTCGGACTGGTAAATCTCTCCATTTCTGCCGAATTCCTGGCTCAGTCCCCGCAAACTGTCGAGAAACTCCTGCAGACCTCCCGATTCCGGCGGCGTTATTTCTCCAACCGGACCATAATTTCCGGTATAGGCGTCAACACCGATTGCATCGAAATGCCCGGAGAGGTCATGCAGAATGATCCTGGAAAGCTGAAAAGGCGGGATGTTGACAAAATAATCCGCACCGCTCAAACCGAGTGCGGCCAATTTTATATTTTTATCCCTGCTTTTCAAGGCATCGTAATAGGTGCGCGTTCCGAGAACCTCATTGGCAATCTCCACCGATTTCAGGCCGGAGGCGAGGTTTCCGGTCATGGATATCACACGGCAGTCGATTTCCCCCATGTTGATCCATTTTTTCACCTTTCCGCCGAACAGATCATAAAGCGCCAGCGCATGCATGCGCATATGGTTGTAACGGTCGTCCGGATAGGCATAAAGGTTTTGTTTTTCGCTCCGGTCAATGGCCTCGGCACGGTATGCGAGAGATGTTTTCTCCCGGTATGTCCTCTCCCGCATTGGAAATTCCGCACTCAGCCTTCCGATGAATTCGTAGCGTCCTCCGGCAAAATCTGCAAGCTGTTTCCGGATGATCGGGTGTTTCGCCACGCGCTCTTTATACTTTTCCAGCGGTTCGCCCGGAATATATTCAAAATAATGGAACGGGAATCCTATCTCAAGCGTTCCAACCCCGATTTTTTCGTAGACATCGTACAAAGCCGAATTATATGTGTTCACGTTCAAGCCGAAGAACGGATCGCGTTCTTTGAATACGGGAACGACGCCAAATGCACATTCAGCGGATTGTTTCCTGTCAACGGTAACCTTCACGATGTAATACCCCGGCGTCTCGGGGGCTTTCAGCTCTTCATGCAATACTTTTCTCTCTCCGTTTGAGGCGGTCACGGTCAGTTCTTTCGTAAAGATTTTTTTCTGCTCGAAAGACCTGACTTCCATGTTGACGGTGTGTTTTATTTCCGCGGAAAGATTGCTCAGTTCCATGACCAGTTCAACATTTTCTCCCGGATTGAGTATGCCACCTTTTTCCGCATAAAACGCTGTTATTTTTGTCTGCGAATGAAGAAAAAAAGAAAGTGAGAGAAACAGCAGGACAAGCTCTTTTTTCATATGATTCCCTTTCAATTTGTCTGATACAGTTGGATATCGGTTATTTCGAACGAAGAAGGCTTTTTATCTTCTCCCTGAAAAATGAACAGTGCATCCGGGATTTCTTTCCGGACAGTGATTTTAGAGTAAAACTTGAACCATCCCGGAGCGTTTGCGGCCGGGACAAACTTCTGACGGGGAATCCAGCTTCTCAGCATGAAATCTGTTTTTGCGGTCCCGGCATTATCTCTCAGGATGACAAACACGGCCTCCAGTTCTCCCCGGAAATTCAAAGACAGTTCATATTCTCCCGGGACCAGTTTTCCAATTCTCTGGGATAGACTTCCCCGATAATACTCTCTCGATTTTTCCTTGTATTCCACGACTGTTTTCATGGCCGTTTTCCCATCCGGCACATTGGCCGTTGTCACTTCCGCTTTTCCGACACTCCAGTTGTCGGGCTTTTGTTTGCCGGCGGATATTTTGAACTCGGGATTCTTGATCAGGTTATCGTCAGGGACGGCCGTCAGGCAGGCCAATGCGAACAGGAAAACAATAGCGGTATTTTTCATTTTTTTTCCTCGATAAGAGTTTTTGGTTTAGGGAGAATCGGACATGAATACGGAAATATGCATCACAGAGATTTTCCACATGCTTTTTCCTCTACAGTCAATACAAGAAGCCGCAGAAATAGGCAACAGGAGCTACGGCTTCTTTTCCGGTCGTATATCCGGGCTTTCTATCGAAAAATTCATTGAATTTCAGGCTTTCCATGTGGCCGTCCATAAACACCATATTGGTTCGTCCAGGCAGGGACGGAATCGTAGTCAGGACAAGTCGGCTTCTCGGGTCGGTTCCCGCATGGCGGAATGCCGGACTGCTTCGCTGGCTCAGATTGGGACTGCTGTAGTTGATGCAGTCTCCGGCGAACAGGGTCAGAACGGCGGATTTGATCGAGGAGATTTTCCTTGGCTGGTCGGTGAGCCAGTAGTTGATGCCGTAGTGGGAACCGGTTTCAAAGCCCCCGCCTCCTGTAATGCTGAATCCGATGGGTTCGGAAGGACAAACGAAACTGCCGGCGGTTTTGTAGTTGCCGTAAAAACGCAAACCATAACGCGGCGTGGATGAGCCGAAGTCTCCAAGCTTGCCCGCCCAGGATTTCAGCCAGAAAGTGGAATCATTTGTGCTGGATGATACAATGTTGTCGGCAAAATCACTGGAATAAAGGGCGGAAGCAAGACGGATCTGCCTGAGACGGCTGGCGCATGAAATGTCATGAGCCTTTGCACGCGCCTTTCCCAGCACCGGAAGCAGCATTCCCGCCAGAATCGCAATGATGGCAATCACGATGAGAAGTTCTATTAGTGTGAAATCTCTTTTTTTTCTCATTTTCCTCTCCTCTCAATTTCTGTGCTATATAAAATTATACATTGTCGGAGGAGAAATGAAAAGAGATGTTTTTTTCAAAAAGATATTGATTTTTTGTCAATATGGGATATTTTGCAATATGTGGAACGAAGTGACAATCGAAGATGTACCGCGCCTGACCCGGTTTCCGCTTCAGGTAAAGTGCCTTGGCGTAACCCATGGCGGGACGTATCCGGAAAGAACCATCCGGCCGAATAAGCTGGAGATCTGTTTTCGTCTTTATTCGAAGAAAAAAGAGGGTGTCAACTATATCGACGGGGTGCGTTATTCAACTCATTTTCCTCACGTGCAAATTAAATATCCGAGGATGACGCACCGGTTTGAAATCGATGTCCCTCTGGAGTCTTTTTATTTCGCTTATGCCAAAGATATGGAAGACCGTCTGCGGGAAGTTTTGACGCTTCCATCAATCCCGATCTGGGAAATTGAATTAGGCGAACGGGAAAGCCGACTGATTGCCGAACTGATGGAACTGATGCTGCATTCGCGTGATTACGGCGCTGCTGATCGTATTGATATTTTATCACTTGAACTGTTGGAACAGGCCGTTTTCCAGTTTAACCTTAACGCCGCGCATCCCGGCTACCATGAAAGTAAAATCCGTGCGATTGCTTCCTATATCCAGTTTCATTTCCGGAAAGACATCGATTTTGACACGATTGCAGAACATCATGGAATCAGCCGGAGCACACTGGAACGCCATTGGCGCAAATATTATCAGATGGCACCAGGGGAATACGTGCGTAATCTACGGATTCGTGAGGCCTGCCGGCTCTTGCGGGAAAACCCGCGTATTCGCATTAATGAGGTCAGCCGGGGACTGAATTTCCGCGACGATGCCTATTTTTGTGCTCTTTTCCGGAAACAGGTAGGCAAGACGCCTGTTGCCTGGCGGGATGGCAAATAGCGCTGATTGCCGTTAAAGCCGGAACCCATTCAATACGGCCTTTTTAATGAGAAATGACCGGATACTTTTTCACGCGCGATTACCAAGGGAGACCGTCGGTGAATTATCTGTCTTTCTCATTATGATATTTCAGATAAGATCTTTGGGTTTCAGAATGCAGAACGATATGATTTCGAATGGAAAAAAAGGATTCAGAAAAATCATGAGGTTGCGGAAACGACATGAGGAGAATTTTCGAGGGAAATTTTCCTTTTCCATGCTTCTTCTGAAAGGTTGACTTCAAAGTTCTGCATTTCCTGAAAATTGGAAATTTCGCAGGACATGCGCTTGTAATTTCAGAAACCGGGAGTATAGTAAAGGCTCCAACGCACCCGTAGCTCAATTGGATAGAGCGTCTGGCTAC
>CAYWZD010000049.1:0-15176 GCA_964462755.1 uncultured Victivallales bacterium
GCAGCACACTTTCATTCCGGGGCAGGATCGGATGCATCAGGAATTCCCGTTTTGGAGCATCCTCTGGAAGTGCCGCTGTATTCTCAACTTCCTCCGGCCGGGTATCCCACCAGGTTTTCGGAGGATGTTCAATGAACTTTTCGGCTTTTGCATGATAAGAATTGAACTCATTTTCAGATAATACAACGACATTTTCCTTATCGACTTCCGTGGGACACTCCGCACGGTATTGAATTATGGTCATCAAGGTCAAGTAGGCACACCACTTATCCGAATATTTTACGGGCACCTGTATGAACTTCAATTCGAGATTTTCTTTTTCGTGAAGGTAGTCCTTGATTGAGGCTGCTTTTCGGTAAGCATCGACCATCGTGCGACAGGAATGATTCACGATCAGCCAGTAAAGATTCTTGTCTTTTAAGGGGCTCCAATCCACCTCTTCATAATGCCCGGAATCACAGAGGAATGAGGTATAAACAACGCCGTCCGGGGCCTTTTCCTGATTCAAATCCGCGATCTCAATCGAATCCGTCAAAATCACGGTCTGGCACTCTTTCCGGCTCAGAAGGTCCAGATTGTATAACGGCGACAGACCCACTCCCGGAATGAAGAAAAGTTGCTTCTTGTTCTCCTGCGGCTTGCTCCAAACAGTCAGAGGGAAGATCATCTTCGGCCAGCACCAATGGAAGTCATATATTTTCACGGCCAGCATTGTGGTTTCTCCGAACTCATTTTTGAATTCGAAAATCTGCTTATACCAGTCATGATACGTCTTGATATACTCTTGGAAGAGTTCGAAGCTGAACCGGGATCTTTTCTGGGCATCGAGGAAAAGGGAATTGACCAGAAACTCTTCCGTGCAACTTTTGAATTTCTCTTTTTGGTATTCCAGAATTTTGGAAGGTTCATCACTGATTTGAATTTTCGCCTGTCGGATGGGACTGGTCGTTTTCCATCCGGCGAGAGGCAATGTATTATCTATTCCGAAATAACGGAGAACATCATCCGCCGGTATTTGTTTTCCCATGATTTTATTGCATAATTCGTAGAGAGAACCAAAATAGCTGAATAATTCCTGTTCAAAAAGTTGGAGTCCCTCTTTAAATTCTGCTTGCTCATAAGATTTTCTGGGGTTGTTTTCTTCGATATACTCATAATGATCGGCAACTTTTTTTTGGACACTTTTCGCAATTGGCAGAAAAATCGGGTCGTGCAATCGGGCAGAAATATTAGGTTGCAGTGTAGCAACCCCAAACAAATATTCATTATGCTTATACTCATACGTAAAGCTCATTGACTTCTCGGGCACTTGGCAAATCCAATTTCCATCCTTCTGAGTGCATGCCGCTCCCAGAAATGAAACCAGTTTGTCCGAATTGAAGAGAATGGCGAACGAGGCTTTGGCGATTTGAAGCATTCTGTCCCGGATCACAACGTTCTCCGGTACATTCTCCGGCACGATGAACTCCGCTTTCAACTGCTCAACGATCCCTGTTTCCAAACTCATGATTTTTCTCCTCCTATGTCGATGATCCGCGATATACGCAGAAAAAGTGATTCCATTCTTGATGTTTGAATATCCCGCAGCCTCCGACTTTTCAATCAGTCGGGGGCGCGGGGAATTGGTTATTTCGAGAGATATTTCGCAAAATTTGGTGCTTTCTCGATGATGAAACGGCGTTGGAGAAGATTGAATTCTTTCCATGGCGTAAACTTGACAAGCACTTTGGCTATTTCCGGCTTGGCTATATAAAGCAAACGGACCCACACATTTGAGACGGGGAGATCCGGTAACAGATAGGGGGCATATTCTGGATGCATTGCGAGAAAACAGATACGATCCTGTGCTGAAATTCGACAAAGATCTTCCCGGGGAACAAATTCAATCGCAGTGGGGAAAGAATCAATAATTTCGTTTAAATTAGCTCCGGAAAGGCACCCGAAGTTGAATTTTTTGAATAGGGATTCTTTCTTTCCATTATACTCCCGAATATACTCAACAACCTCAAATTCATCTGTGAGATGAGCTGTCTTAGGAAGTCCCGTCGGAAGCCGGTTCTCGCTTTCTATTTCTGACTGACCATGATCCAGACTTGTAGAGGCATCGAGAATATTTTCGATTTTCTTGATAGAAAGTCGATTGACAAACTCCGGATCATTGTATTTGCTTTGGGCGAAATGAATCTCGGAACCTATCGGAGATTTCTGTCTCGTGCCGGTGGACGATTTGCTTTTGCTCGCCGTAGTCAGATTCTTACCGGGCTTTCTGGATTCCACGCTCATTTTCGACCTTACAGACTTTCCGTGTGACAATTGCGTTTCTTTCTTTTCCATTTCGATTCCTTTCTATGTAGGGAGGGTGGCTTTCTGCCATCCGCTATGGTTATATGAAACTTTTATCACTCTCATTTCAAGAAAAACAGGTGGAGGGTTGATAATCCGTTTACGTATAAATTTTTAAAACGAAATCAGTTCAACATCCTGACGGCGGCCTCGATCATCTTTACGCCCACATTCCGGTCCGCTTTGGAGGGCGACGGGATCGTTTCGTAAAACTTGTCTTCGAAATTTACGGCCCGTTTTACACCGATGCAAGTTGTCCAGTTTTCGTAGCTACCAACAAACTTCTGATACTTTTCCTTTTTGACAGTCTTATTTAAATTTCAAATTCCATTCGACGGAGCTGTTTTCTTCTGCAATTAGAGCCAAGATCAGGATGTTTCCTGTTTTTTTTATCTTGAATGACACGGGTGCCTCGCCGCTTTCATATTCTACTTCATCGGGAACAAGTATGGCAAGCCGCAATTCTTCGCCTCCGATACATTTTACTCTTCCGGCAAGGGTTTGGTTTTTCCATTCAACACCTTCCAGTTCATATCCGCCTTGGGTAATATGGCGCGAACTGGAAATAACAACAGGAATATCTTTGACCGGAGTAAAGCGCAGAACAGCGGTATCGCATGGGTTCAGTTCCAGCGTTATATCACCAGAAACAATCCCCATGAACTTTTCCCGCCAAAAATCCCAGACGGCATATTTCCCGTTGGTAAGTTCAAAATCTTTTTGCAAAGACAGTTGGAATTTTTTCTTCTCCGGATTCAGGTTTGTTACTCCCGCAACCAGCCAGTAGCCGAAGGAACGGGCGAAACAGGAGCGAATGATGAAAATATCCTTGTCCGGTTCGATGGGAAGCAAATCGCGCGGATGCATATTGACCACCGGAACAATCCGGCGGAGCATGTCGATCCGTTCTGGCTGAAGAGCCGAGAAAGCATCACCGATCGTCACCGGTAATCCTGCAAGTCCGCAGATCGAAACCCGGCTTCGCGCCTGTTCCGTGGTATTATATTCGTCTCTGAGCACCAGATTGTCACCGTCCGTATAAAGTGCCGTATTGTGATAAGGATAAAAGGCATGCAGCCGATCAATCACCTGCGAGACGAAACTATCCCAGGCAAAGACATCTCCACCAATCCGGGTTGCGTTGAAAATTCCCATCCCGCAGGAAAGTTCCTGTTCCGTACATGGCAGACAAAGCATCAGGTAAGTGTCATCCCCAACTGTCTTTCTGGCGCTTTCGATCATACGGCGCATGCCTGTCCAGAATGGAATGGACGGATTATGCCGTTTGGCTTTCAGGGCATCCGCCGCGATCCAGCCAACTGTAAACGCATCCCATTTGATGATCCGGAATCCCCAGACATGCAATTGGCGGAAAACGGCGGGAATGTATTTTGCAGCGACCTCCGGGTGAGAGGAATCCACCCACCAGTGGCCGCACCATGTTTTGAACTTGCCCAAGACCCAATCAGGATGTTTTTTCAGCAAATGGTTGAGCCGTGTCTCATTGCCTGCCGCAGTCCAGACGGCTGGTTCCAGCCCAAGTTCTCTGATTGCTTCGGCAACAGGTTTCAACCCATGCGGATAAGCATCTTTCCGAGGATGGAAAACATCCACTCCGTCGAGGCCATTCCCCGTAAGATCGGCATGGCACCATTCCCAATCGATCCATACAACGAGCTTATCGGAATATTTCCAGAACAGTTCTTTAAGCTGCCGGGCATTGCGCAAAACAGTTTCTTCGCAGGCATCGAACTTAACGGAATACCAAGTCATCCAGCCGACCGGAGGAGTGCTAAACCCATGTGTCTTGGAAATGGCTTTGAAGGGTGTATGAAAATGATCTTCCATCCATTTTTCATGGATCTTGAAGACGATTCCACCATGAAGCGGCATCGTAAAAGCGAAACATGACCGCTCCCACGCATATTCGACATGGCACAAAGAAACGAATTCCAGAACACTATCCGAAAAACGATCAAACAGAGCATTGTCTTTCAGACCGACAAATGGCCCGGACGCTGGAGACAACCCTCTTTCCCGGCCGGCAGTGCAACAGGCTGTGGGATCTTCACCCCAATATACCGTTCCGAAAAGTTCCAACGTTAACTCCGGATCGGATATCGCCATGGATACGGAATCCGCTTCCAATGTAAAGATCAGTTCGGCGGCAGGTGATTTTTCATGCCCCGAAAAAAGCAACAGTTTGTGTTCTTCCCGTTCGACATGATGATCCCATGCAGCGGGAATCCCGGAATTTTCGACTTTCCGGAATTTTCCGGGAAAACACTGCTTTCCGGCAGATCCGGAAATAAAAAGGGTGCTTTCGGAAAAAAGCTGTTCTTTCCCGTCAATACATCTGAACAAAGACAGTTTTCCATTTTTCTCATTAAACTCCAACGACAGTGTTTTGAATGAAAAATACATTGAAGTCCTTTCTTTTTCATGCATTACAATAACATGCAATCCAATAAATGCGAGGGAGGCTTTTCTTCAGAAAAATCTCCCGGAATAAGAATCATCTGTTTTCCTGGAGTGCCTCAAAAAGCAGATTTCCTTTGATTTTTTTGTGTTCCTTTTCCGGTGTTTCCATTTCTCTTGATGTTGTTCTTCAGGGCTTTCCGATAAGCATTGAATGAGGAATCATAAGTCTCCGCCCGCATCGGTAACGGTTCAATCTTGCTGCCTGATTGAATCATTTCTTTCGCGGCTTCAGCATAAGAACCGAATACGCCTGTCGCGGTCCCGGCGGCCATCGCGCAACCGAGGGCGCCGCATTCCGTTACGTCGGAATATTCAACCGGCAGGTTCAGAATATCGGCGACAGCCTGCCGCCAATATCGGGAAGAAGCACCTCCCCCGGAAAGATGAATTTTTGCAAGTGTGATTCCTTTCTTTGAAAGCGTTTCCAAGGCATCCCCGAAATAAAAAATGGTTCCGTCCATCGCTCCCTTGAGGATGTCGCCGCGCGTATGGGCAAAAGACAGTCCTCCGATGACACCCTGTCCGCCCGGCGCGTGATCCAGCGGACCGGTTTCGGAAAAATACGGCAGCACCCACGCGGAATTCGGAGAATTGACATCGATCTCTTCATCCATCCGTTGATATACATCTTTTCCGGCAAGATCGCGGAACATATTGTCGCGCAGCCATTTTATCAGGGCGCCCCCGGAAGAGTGGTAAATGAAACTTACGAATTGCCCGGGAATGACATACGGTTCGAAGGTAAGTCCGAGCGGAGCGATTTTTTCAAACGCCTCCGCCCCGGAATGGACGATCACGAGACAGGCGAATGTCCCAAGACCCAGCATTGCGGTGCCAGGCTTGTAAACACCAGTCCCGAGAGTTGCGGCACACTGGTCATGAATGCCGGAAATTACAACCGCATGGGGAGACAACCCCAGATCACGGGCTGTTTCCGGCAATATTCTTCCGCAGACCGTGCCGGAAGGGATCATTGCCGGCAACTTGGCGAGATGGAAGGCGGCGGCATCCGCGATTTCATCCGACCATCCATGTTTGATCCGGTCGTAAAGGAGTGTCCGGGCCGCAAAAGATTCCGTCATATGCTTTTCGCCGGTCAGCAGAAATGTGACATAATCCGCCCACGGCAGATAGCATGCGGTTTTTGCGTATTCGGACGTTTTTTTCTCGGCCAGATAACGGAAAGCGGTCAGCGAATAACCCGGTCCCGGCGGCTGCCCGGTTAGAAAGTAGAACTTTTCATCCGGGATCTTTTCCCGGACAGTCTCAAGATACGGAATACCCCGTGCATCGAACCCCAGAATGGAATTTCCCGTGATTTGGTCGTCGCGATCCAAGGGGACCATGGCTTCGCCCATGGAAGCGGCGGAAATGGCTGTCACCGGATCGGATGCCGTAACGACGGCCACCTCCCGGATCACCTGAAAAATTTTGGAACTCACTTCGCGGGAATCGAGTTCCGCCTGACCGGGTTGTTCCCGAATCACGTTATATTCGCAATAAGCCGAAGAGAGAAGTTTCCCTCCGGTATTGAAGACCGCCGCCTTGCAGCCGGTGGTGCCGATGTCGATTCCCAGCAGACTCATGGGCACTCACCCCTTTGCAAAGTTCGCATAGTTGAGCGTTTCAAGGATTTCCAGCATCATATCCGAAGCATATTCGATATTGTCGTAAAGATATTGTCTGGAGTCGAACGTTTCGAAGTTGCCGGAGGGGCCGGCGCAGATTCTTTCAAAGAGATTTCTGGCGGCGTTCCGTCCGGCTTCCCGCGCGATTTTCGTCCACATGTTCACCCGGACCACCCCGTCGGCCGCCAGCCCCTTCATCTGGTCGTTGGTCAGCGACGACGCCCCGTGGAGGACCAGCATTTTCCGTCCGAGCGCGGCGGTAATGTCTTCCGCCCGTTTTTTTAGATAAACCGCATGCCCGCAGGTCGCGGCCTGCTGTTCGGTCCCGAGGTCCGCGACAAGATAATCCACCCCGGTGGCATTCACATATTCCCCGGCCCGAACAGGGTAATCGTCAATGACATCCCCTTCACTTCTGCCGTGAACATCGGCCACGACAAGTTCCTCCATGATCCCTTCGACCATTGTGTCGGCATTGTATTTTTTCACGTAGTCGTGCGTCAACTCCATATTTTTCTCACGGGGATAACGCTGTGCGTCGAACATGACGGAGGAAAGATAGCGGATCCCCTCGGTCAGCGCCCACATGTCGAACTCCGGGTCGGCATGGTCGAGGTGCGGCAGGACCTGAATATTGTGGTAGGGGGATTCGGGACTTCCGCACAGCAGATGAAGATGTTCCATGATGCTCTGAAACCCGAGCTTCGGATCGCCGCTGTACGTAATGCGCTGGGCCTGAGCCATGTAGCGGTAATTAAACGTCATCGAAACGGTGACGGGCACGCTTTCGATCCCGTATTTGTCGCAGAGCTTTTTGGCGGCCAGCAGGATGGCTTCCACGTTCCAATGGCTTGCCGTGCCGAGGATGGCGATCGATACGCCGCAGTTTTCCGCCCTTTCAGCGACCTTGACCGATTCCCGGCGTGTATGAATGATCGGCATGGTCAGAGGACTCCCTTCCGCAACCCGTCGCGGATTTCATCGAGTCCGGGATCGACCGGATCAAATTCAAGGCCGTCGATATGACGCGATGCCTCGTAAAGAGCCGCGGAATAACTGCCGTACATGCATGCGACGTGATGAATGTACGGTCCGTAGATGATTTTCTCCTCCCATTTCGGCCAGTCGGGAACCTCGAGGTAGACATACGTCCCCTGATTGAAGGGCCCTTCGACCGTTTTCCCCTGTCCGCAGAACAGGGAATACTTTCCGTGAACGCCGTCGAAACGGGAAACCGTGATTTTTCCGGGCTTGAGTCTCCAGTTGCAGACGCCTTCCGCATGGCTCGGAAGCACGAAATGCCGGTTGATCATGCACTTTCCTTCAGCAAGCGAAGCCGGAAACGCGCCGCAGTGCCAGAGCAGTTCGGCATTGTCGTTTTCGGGATGACGGATCGTGAGGTCGGCAAGGAAAGTGGGGTC
The DNA here is from genome assembly GCA_964462755.1 of uncultured Victivallales bacterium. Lineage (GTDB taxonomy): Bacteria > Verrucomicrobiota > Lentisphaeria > Victivallales > UBA1829 > SIG94. Next base: position 7,874 of record CAYWZD010000049.1, read on the forward strand.
CCGGAAATGGGAACAGCTTTGCAGCAGCAGCGAACTGAGCGCACCGTGGAGGTCCGTTTCACAGATTACGGGAACACCGTCCTCGGTGAGTTCACTCTGGACAAAACAACTGCAGAGGCCGATCTCATCCTGAAGCGCATCCCAGCACTGGAACGCGGCGGCGGAAAGGTTTTCCGCGTCGATCCATTTCCGGACAGCGGCTTTGAGCGCGGCCATGCGGATCGGCAAGTCCGCTGAAACCAATTCGAAACCGACACGTTTCTTCATGGTTTCCGCCGCGGCTTTTACCTCTTCCGTCGGATGGTTCATCAGGGAGCGGGTTTCGCGGACAATCTTCGTAATGTCGGTCGGAATGACTTCGATCCCGAATTTTTCCAAAAGTTCCCCCTCATTGACAATCACGGAAAAGAAATCGCGCGGACGCGTCCCGACCTGACCGATCCGGGCGTTTTTGAAATTGCGGACCGCCTCCGCCGCACGAAGAAAATTCACAAATCCGTTTTCAAACACGGGATCGTCGATCCGCGAGTTCACAAGATAGGTGAATTTGATCCCGAAACGCTGAAACACTTTCGAGGTGGCGAAAAGGCCGCACTGGGAATCACGGAGACGTTCTCCCGTGGACGCGGGAGCTTCATCACGGGGTCCCCAGAGAAGGACCGGTTTCGCAATTTTTCGGGCGGCAATTGCCACCGCCTCCTCGCAGCCGAAGTTGCAATGCGGGATGAAAAGAGCATCCACCCCGTCCGCGATAAATTTTGCCGCGACTTTTTCCGCGTCGCATGTGTCGAACAGCAGTCCCTCGCCGTTGAGCCATTCAAGGTCGGAAAATCCGATTTCCGGCGCCAACTTTTTTATCCCGGCATAGGTCATCTCTTTGTATTTGATGGAATCCTCGCGGGAAAAAAAACGTCTGCGGGTGGGCATGAAACCGAGTTTCAGAGTCTTTACTGCCATAACGAACCTCCTTGATGTTTTTGGATTCATGCCTGTAAGATAGCATTGTTTTTTACACGTGTCAAGTAAAAAACAGCAAAAAATCTTATACGTGTCAATAATTTTGCCGTTTTACTTGAAAATTTTTGAAAAGAAGCTAAAGTATTATAAAAAAAGATGACCGGTAAAAGCATGCTTGATGAAGAGAAAGATAGAGTGACTACAGCGCAGATCGCCGCAAAAGCCGGACTTTCCCGGTTCACTGTCTCCAAAATCCTGAATGGAGATACGAGCGTCAAAGAAAAAAACCGAAAAAAGGTGTTGGAACTTTGCGACAAGTTCGGGTTTGTCATGAATCAGAATGCGCTGGGACTGAAAACAGGGAAAAATTCAATCCTTGCTCTGATCGTTCCTTACATTACCGACGGATTTTATGCGGAACTCATTGAGCATATGGAAAACTATGCCGGGGAAAAAGGATATATCCTGACCTATAAGTCCTCTTACAATAACGCGGAGATCGAAAAAAAAGTCATCCGGACTTTTCTTTCCCTCAATGTCTGCGGCATGATTGTCGTCCCGGCTGTTCCCAATACGGATTTTTCCGCTCATCTGTTGGCAGAAAAAAATATTCCATTCATTTACCTGGATCGAACCGTCCGGGAAAATTCATACGCCGTTTTGAACAATAACCATGAGAGTGCCTTTTCCATGACCGAATATCTGCTCGGGAAAAGAGAAAATGTTGCGTTTATCGACAGTTTCTACGGAGATTTGAATCCGACGGCAGTGGACCGGAAAAAAGGCTATCTTGACGCAATGGAAAAACATGGACGAAAACCTGTTCTCATTAAGGCGCCCGATACGAAAATCCATCAGGACAATGAATTTTACGGTCTTGAAAGCATGAGAGCTTTTCTGAAAGGACACGAAGCGCCGCAGGCGGTTTTCTGCATCACGGACGCGGTGGCCTTTGGCGCCGAAGCGGCACTGCGGGAAATCGGCTTGACTCCCGGGAAAGATGTTCTGGTCGCGGGACACGATGACCTGCGGTTCAGCCAGTTCGCCAATCCATCGCTCACCACTATGCGCCAGCCGACAAAGGAACTCGCGGAAAACGCGGTCATGTTCATTTCCGAGCTGAAAGATGGAAAGAAACCGCAGAAAAAAGTTCGAAGCTTTTCTTCCTCTCTGATCATACGGAACTCCGCCTGAACAACAATATGGAGTCTTACCATTTTCCGGAGGTGCTCTTCTTTACTGTCGGTTCTGTCGTTTCGAGAGCCTGTTCCGTCTGGAAACAAGGATTTTTCAAAAAACACGAAAAAAGATTTATTTTTCAAAACAAAAACTTGACACGAGTAAAAAATAAAAGTATATTGATGGGAAGAAGGATTGAAACGAGCTTTTTCCAGCCATATTTTTCCCGGTAGTATTATCAAGGATTCTTTGAATACAGTTCAGTGAAAATAAAATATCGGATACGGACGGCTTCCGGGAGGATGTGCTTGAACTGGTTCGCGGATTGAGGATGCCGTTGACCCGGTATTCCGGCGGAAATTGCGTTATTCCGGTAAGTCATTGGGACGTCATGAAAATCGCATTGAAAGTTTTCCTGAAAAAAATTCAAAAGCCAAACGAAAAAATACGGGAATCCGTTTCAGGAGAATTGGAATATGACACAGGATGGATGATATTTTATAAATAGAAGAATCTGAAAGACACAAAACCCTTGACAGAAGGTTTGACGAATGAGAAAAACGGTTGTTTTGGAAAAAGCGTGGAGGTTCAAACGCGGGGACATTCCCCTCCCCTTTGAAGAAATTCTTGATGATTGGGAAAAAGTCTCCCTGCCACATGACTGGGCAATTGCGGGACCTTTCGACGGTTGGAATGAACCGCTTCTCAAGCTCAGCGACGGCTTATCCGTTTCTCCGGGCAATGCAACCGGGGCTCTTCCTGCCGGAGGATGCGGAATTTATGTGCATGATTTTTTCCTCCCTGAAACGGAAGCCGGACGTTTTTTTCGACTGGAATTCGACGGCGTCATGAGTCATGCCAAGGTGTGCGTAAATGGACAATATGTCGGCGGACGCCCCTTTGGATATGCTTCATTCGCGCTCAATATTACGGAATTTCTGCATTTCGGAAAATCCGCCAACCGGATCGCGGTCCGAGTGGAAAACCCGCTGTATTCCTCCCGCTGGTATACAGGCGGCGGCATTTACCGTGAAGTCAGGCTTGTTTCTCTTGAAAAAGAACATTTCTCCTATTCCGGTGTCCGCCTCGAAACCAAAGCGCTTGACCTCGTGAAAAAAACAGCGGTCCTGTCGGTTTCCGCCGAGGGGATTCCAGCGGAAAAACTTCACGTTTCCATTTTCCGGAACGGCAGACGTCTGATCTCCGGAGGTGCGGAACTTTCTTTGAAAAATATTGAATTCTGGAGCCCAGAAAACCCGAATCTTTATACCATCAAGGTCTCGACGGAAACGGATGCGCTTACGTTCCAATACGGGTTCAGGAGTCTTGCATTCGATCCGGATGCCGGCATGAAACTCAACGGGAAGCCCTACGAATTCAGGGGATTGTGCATGCATCACGACCTGGGCGTCTTCGGCGCCGCATTCCATGCTCCCGTCATGGCATGGCGGCTCAAGAAATTGAAAAACATCGGATGCAACGCCATTCGCACCACCCATAATCCGCCCGATCCGAAATTCCTCGACCTCTGCGACGAACTGGGTTTTCTCGTAGTCGATGAAGCCTTCGATATGTGGATCACGGCTAAGACTCCCGGGGATTACCACTGCGATTTTCCGGAATGGCACGAACGGGACCTCCGGGATTTTCTCCGCAGGGACCGGAATCATCCGTGCGTAGCGCTGTGGAGCATCGGCAACGAGATCCCGGATGAGGTCATGCCCGATGGAGGAAAAATTGCCGCGGAACTGGTAAAAATCTGTCATGAGGAAGATCCGTCCAGACCAGTCACGGCTTCGATCTGCCACCAACGGGCGGAGGACTCCCCGGAGCTTCATGCTTTTGCGGACGCGCTCGATGTGATCGGCTGGAATTATCAGCCGCAGTTGTATGGACTGCTTCACGAACGGTTCCCGGCCAAACCGCAGTTCGGACTGGAAACCTCGGCGGTTTTCTCCACAAGAGGCGCGTATTGCTTTCCGGTAAGAGAAGGCGATATCCGAAGAGAATCGGGATACAGTTCCGCCTATGCGGTCGAATATGCCCCGTGGAGCAACTTGAGCGAAGCCCGATTCGAGGTACAGAAACAAAATCTATGGCTCCTCGGAGAATTCGCATGGTGCGCCTTCGATTATCTGGGAGAGCCTGTCCCCTATTTGTGGCCGAGCCGCAGCTCCTGTTTCGGGCTGTTCGATCTGGCTGGACTGCCGAAGGACCGTGCCTGGCTGTATGCCGCCCAGTGGCATGTCGAGGGAACTCCGGAGGTCCTTCATATCCTTCCGCACTGGAACTGGAAAACAGGAGATCGTATTCCGGTGCATGTCTTTACCTCCTGTTCCGCGGTCGAATTGTTTCTCAATGGAAAATCTCTTGGAAGGCTCGAACGGAAGAGCTCTCCGCGGATGGTCTGGAACGATGTCACTTTTCTTCCGGGAATCCTCGAAGCCGTCGGCTATGACCGTAATGGAAAAGAAATCGCGCGGTCACGCAGAGTTACGGCGGAGAAGCCGGACGCAATCAGAATCGTCTTCGAAACGGAGCCGATTCCCCGGAAGGGAAATCTGATCTTCGCGGAACTTTTTCTTACGGACGCCCGCGGACACGTCATCGAAGATTCCAATGCCGAACTGGAAGTGGAGGTCACGGGCGGCGAATTGGTCGGAGTGGATAACGGCGACAGCCGTTCCACCTTGCCGTTCCGGCGGAAAAAAGCAAAGCTGTTCAATGGACACGCCATGCTGACGGCCCGTTCCGGAAACAAAGGAACGGTTTCGATCGGGGCAAGATGGGGAGAACTTCATGCCTGTATTGAAGTCGATGCGGAGGCTCCGTTCCATGAATAACCGTCAAATCAATCTCCATACGCATACCTGTCTCTGCAAGCATGGAAAAGGGCTTGTCCCTGACTACTGTGCGGCGGCATTGAAAGCCGGTCTTACCGTTCTTGGATTTTCGGAACACTCCCCTTTTCCGGACAACCGTTACAACAGCACACGTATGGATTACGATCAACTGGAACATTACCGCAAAACGCTTGAAGACGCCCGCCAGGCATTTCCCGCACTGGAAATCCTTTCCGGCCTCGAAATCGACTTCGATCCCGATTTTTCCCCGGCATTCTACCGGGAGGAGCTGAAAGAACGGATCGGACTTGACTTTCTGGCGGGCGGAGTTCACTTCGTGCATGACAGGAACGGCCAATGCATCTGGGCGGGAGCCGGAGCGCATCATTCGCTTGAAGTCATACGTCTTTTCACGGAAAAAACCGTTTCCCTGATGGAAAGCGGACTGGTCGAATTCATCACGCATCCGGACATGGTTGCAGGGGCGATCGATCGCTGGACGCCCGAGTGAAAGCCCTGTTCCGTGAAGTGGCGCAGGCCTCTTCCTCCCTGAACATTCCGCTGGAAGTCAATGCATACGGTTTCCGGAAAGCGGAATTAGCCTATCCGGAGGGAAACCGCCATCCCTATCCGTGGCGTCCCTTCTGGGAACTGGCCGCCGAATTCGATGTCCCTTGCGTCATCGGATCGGATGCCCATGCTCCGGCGGACGTTTTCGGCAATCTTCCCGAGGTATATGCTTTCGCGGAAGAGCTGGGACTTCGTTGTGTCAACCGTGAAACGGCATTGAAAATCATGCAGAAAAGGAGTTTGTCCAAACATGAATGATTCCCTGATTTCCTGCGGTCCATGGCTGACGAATCCGGACACGGGACGGATCACAGTCGGGTTCACAACCGCCCGCCTCTGCGCCGCATACCTTGCATTTAGAAGGACTTCCGATGAACTTGGATTCGCTCACAATTTTGTAGTCCCGCAGGGCCATGAACATGCCGCGCAGCAGCGGATAATACTGCCAACAGGCGATGATCAGCAGTGCGGGACAGATCAGCGCCACCGGAATCCAGCCGGTATAGACCGATTTAGAACCGCTCTTTTTGATCCGGTAGGAGAAGAGGATTTTGTAGAGAAAAAATCCCATTATGAATATCAGGATTCCCGAAATGATCCTTGCAGGGGGACGATATCTGGCCAGCACCGATTCCGGCACGTCGAACATCATTCCGGAATTCGCCTGAACCTGGGAACAAGAATTTTTCAAAAAACACGAAAAAAGTTTTATTTTTCAAAACAAAAACTTGACACGTGCAAAATATGAATTATATTGGGAAAAGACATAATGGATTTCATCGATAAATCCACGCCACAAAGGAAAAAATAAAATGACCAAATCCGTATTGAATTTAAGGTTCATGCAGACTGAATGCCGTTTTTTCTCTGGGGATGACGCATTCAAGTATAAAAATAGAATCCGGACGAAAATCGCCGGACTGAGCGATCAGGTAGAAATTGTCGATCTGGAAGGGATCAATGAGACGGTTTTGCTGGTCTCAATGCTGGACACGGAAGCGGTGTCGAGACGATTCATTGCTACGAGAGTGGATGCCATTTTCACGCCGCAATGCAATTTCGGCTGCGAAAAAGCGGTGTGTATCGCGGCGAAGAAAATTTGTGCGCCGTTGTTACTCTGGTGGCTTCGCGACAGGGCACCATTGTCCAACGGAAAACGGAGCGGTTATGCAATTCCCCGTGCGGACTCTTTGCCATATCCAAAGCTCTCTAGCACTTCGGTGTGCCATTCAATTAGGGCACCTATCTCTACGTCAAAGTACCGGATTGGACGAAATGGGAGAGCAAATTCATTTACGGTTCCTACATTCATCACGTTGGATGCCTTTACGGGGAATATGTCGCTACGCTTCAGAAAGCGGTCCTCATCGACGGGCTTTTATTTTTCTCCGCCATGGGATGATACGGGCACCTCGTATCGTGAATTGATCGCTTCAACCCATAAAAACAGATCGGTCGATTTTCAACTGTTGGCCGACTGGAAGGGAAGTCGTTCCGATTCCCGCAATGTGAAAGGGGGTACACACAGACTTTAAAAAATTGTAAAAGAGAGAAAAAGAATTTGTCGTTTGCATAATGTCATGTTGATCGGCAGAGCATAAAAAAGAAAGGGGCAAAATCATGTCAAGCAAAATCAACGTAGTTTTCTGTCGGAAATTGCAACATAAGTGTTATTTGGCATTTTTTACTTTGATCGAACTTCTAGTGGTGATTGCGATCATCGCCATTCTGGCAGGCATGCTGTTGCCCGCGCT
>CAYWZD010000050.1:0-15098 GCA_964462755.1 uncultured Victivallales bacterium
AGATGACCGCCACGCGCTGGTCGGGATGGGAAACCACGATCTCGCGGATGACCGACTTCAACAACGGACTGATCCTTGTGACAGGCCCCATCGGAAGCGGAAAAACGACCACGCTGGCCGCACTTGTGGATATTGCCAACCAGAAACGGGAAGACCACGTCATTACCGTGGAAGATCCCATCGAAATCATCCAGGAATCCAAGAAATGCCAGATCACCCAGCGGCAGGTGGGAATCCATACAAACAGTTACAGCAGGGCGCTCCGGGCAGCCCTGCGAGAAGACCCGGACATCATCGTGATCGGTGAAATGTTCGACCTGGAAACCATCGAAAACGCCATCACCGCCGCTGAAACGGGACACCTGGTCATCGGAACCCTTCATACCTGCGACGCGGCCAACACGATGAACCGTCTGCTCGACGTTTTCCCGCCCAACCAGCAGCCGCAGATCCGCGCCATGACCGCCGGCAGTCTCCGCGGAGTCGTCTGCCAGAGACTGATTCCCTCCGCGGACGGCAACCTCACGATCGCCTATGAAATCCTCATCAACAACATGGCGGTCGCCAGCATCATTGCGGACGGCAAAAACTTCCAGCTGCGCGGAACCATGCAGATCGGACAGAAAAGCGGCATGTGCACGCTGGAAAACACGCTGCTGGAAAAATACAAGATCGGCACCATCACATATGATGTTGCTCTGGCCAACATGAGCGATCCCGCCGTCATTCAGCTTCTCAACATGGAAATGGCCAAGCGCGAAGCCCAGAAACTCGCCGCCGCGGCGCAAGCCAGACAACAGCAGCAAGCGCAATAAAGGAGGATGGAAATATGCCTATTATTGATAAATATCTGACCGACATGCTCCAGAAAAAGGGCTCCGACCTCCATCTTGCCATCGGACAGCCCGCCAAATACCGTATCCACGGCGGAATCACCAACGCCGACGATGAAATCATCTCTGCAGAATCCATGGAAAAAATGCTCAAGGAAATCTGTCTGCCGGAATCCCGCTGGGACATTTTCCTCAAAGAACATGACATGGACCTCGCCTACGAAATTCCCAATCTGGCGCGCTTCCGCTGCAACTATCTTTACAATTACCACGGAATGGGAGCCGTCCTCCGGCAGATTCCGAGCAAGATTCTGACAATGAAGGATCTGAACCTCCCGGACACCCTGCTGGAACTCTGCAACACGAAAAGCGGGCTGGTCCTCGTCACCGGCCCCACCGGTTCCGGTAAATCCACCACGCTTGCCGCCATGATCGACTACATCAACGAAAATACAAGCAAGCACATCATCACCCTCGAAAACCCGATCGAGTTCGTGCACAAGAACAAACACTGCACCATTGTCCACCGCGAAATCGGAATCCACAGCCATTCGTTCCCGAACGCCCTCCGCAGCGCCATGAGGTCGGACCCCGACATCGTGCTCATCGGTGAAATGCGCGACCTCGACACCATCCGCCTCGGCCTCACCTGCGCCTCCATGGGAATGTTGGTCTTCAGCACGCTTCACACCAACAGCGCTCCCAAAACCGTGGACCGCATCATCGACGCCTTTCCCTCCAACGAACAGATGCAGATCCGCACCCTTCTTGCGGAATCGCTCCGGGGGGTGGTTTCCCAGCTCCTCTGCCGGAAAAAGGCCGGAGGACGAATCGCCTGCCTCGAAATTCTTCTCTGGGCCGACGCCCTCCCGAACACCATCCGCGAAGGCCAGATCTCCAACATCCGCACCATCATCGAGGCCAACAAGGGACGCGGCATGTGTTCCATGGACAACAATCTCATGGACCTCCTGAACAACGACATCATCTCCGCCGAGGAGGCCTACATGAAGGCCAGCGACAAGAAGGAATTCCAGGCACGTCTCGAGGCGGAAGGCGGCACCACCTTCGACACCCAGACCTGAGCCCCGGCGCCGGAACGGACTCTTTCACGCCTTTTCGCCCGAAAACCGGGCGCATATCCTTGCATCCGCCTGTATTTCATGTATATTACGCTTCAAGTTGAACAGAAAAAAGGGGTGCAGACATGGAGTTTTCCGGTGGAGTTCCTTCCGATGACAAAGCCGCTCTCGTCGCCTCCCTTTACTCTCAGGCGGAAATGACTCCGGAATCGCTCCCGCAGACAATGGATCGTGCTTCCTTCCGGCAGGCGGTCCGCACCTTCGCCGAGGCCGCCCTTCGCCGCCCCCATTCCGAATCCGAGGAGCAATGGCGTTTGAAAATCCACGGTCTCCTCCGGACAGCCATCGATGCCGAACTGCGGGACATGGCGGGAAAAACCGGAACGAACTGGGGTAAGGATGCCGCGGAACTGGCGCAACTCTACGACAACCGCCTGCTGTTTCAGGCTGTTCTGGAAAATGCTCCGGACAAGATGAAGCATCTGGTCTTCGAAAAACGCCCCGTCTCAAATGTCCCTGTCCGCCGCATCGCCGTCTCCTCCGGACTTCTCCGCAAAGGAGGGTCCCAGCGCTGCGCCTCTCTCCTGATGCAGCAGTTCGTCCGTCAGGGCAGGAAGGTTCTTCTCCTTGCGAACGAACCGAGAAACCCGCTGGACTACCCCTGTCCGCACGAGGTGAAACGGATCGTCCTTCCGACGGAAAAAGAGTCGCGCATGTTCCAAATGGAACTGGCCCTGAAGGAATTTCAGGCGGATACCTGCATTTGTCTGGATCATACATCGGATCTGATGTTTTACGATCTTCTCACCGCACGTGAAATGGGCATCCGCACGATCGCCATGGAACACAGTACGTTCTCTTATTTTCTCTATGGCGGCGATCCGGAAATCTTCTTCCGGAGAAATACGGTATACCGGGCCTGCGACGCCGTCACATGTCTGTCCGGAATGGACCGGCAGCTGTGGGCGGACTGGGGTGTCCACGCCTGCTTCATGCCCAATCCGCCGACCTTCGATCCCGGCGACTGTCCTTTGAATACGCTGGACACGAAGACCCTGATCCTGATTGCGCGGCTCTCTCCGAACAAAGGCGTCGAAACCGTTCTGGAAGTGCTGGGGCTTGTTCAGAGGCAGCACCCGGACGCCCGGTTGATCCTTCTAGGCGAATTCATCAGCGATTCCTACCGGGATTTCCTGACCCGCCGGATTCAGGAGGCCGGACTGGAAAGTTCGGTCCTGCTTCCCGGTTACACCAATGATGTCTCCCATTATCTGAAGAAAAGTTCCATACTTCTGATGCCTTCCGTCGTGGAAGGCTTCCCCATGACTCTGATGGAAGCCAAGGCCTATGGAATTCCGGCGGTCTGCTTCGAGATGAACTATCTGGAAACGGCGAAACCCGGCATGGGCTGCGTCCAGGTCGGCAAGGAAGACGTGCTTGGAATGGCACGGATCGTTTCGGAGCTTTTCGACGACCCCGCCCGCCTCAAAAAACTCGGGAAGGAAGCCCATGCTTCCCTGGACGCCTTCGGGAGCGAAGCCGTCGAACAGCGCTGGAACTCTCTCTTTTCCCATCTGGAGACGGGAGACGATCCGGAGGGACTCTTCCAGACACCGGACGATACCGTCCAACAGTTCCGGAACGAACGGCTCGCCGGAAAAGAATTCTGTTTCGGGCTGGAGACCTGTCTCGGCAATCGGGACTTCACCGACCGTCAGCGTCAGCATTACGTGAAGCGGTATCTGGAGGAAGAGCCCATCATGCACCGCGCCTACAAGCTGAAACTGCTGCTCGGCGAACTTTTCCCGGAAGATTCCACTCAGAAAAAAATCGTGTTTCCCCTTTTTCAACGGATGGGACGTGCCTGCGGGTGGTTTCTGCGGGGAGTCCGTTCAGTCTACCGCCGCATCCGGCCCTGGCGTGAAACCAAAGACAAAGAACTGTAACCCGCGGAGCTTCGATGAACTCTCCCAAAGTTTCCATTCTGATTCCAGTTTACAATACGGCACGGTATCTCCCCCGCTGTCTCGACAGCGTGCTTTCGCAGTCCACGAAGGAGCTCGAAGTGATCGCGGTCAACGATGCCTCGCCGGACAACTCCGCGGAAATTCTTGCGGAATATGCGGCGAAGGATTCCCGCGTCCGGATCGTCACCCATGAGAAGAACGGCGGCATTCTCGCGGCCCGGGTGTCCGGAATCCGTGCCTCCAACGCCCCGTATGTCACCTTTCTCGACGCCGATGACCTTCTGGCGGAACGAACCCTCGAACTTGCTTTCCGCAAAGCGGAGGAAACCGGAGCCGACATCGTCCACTTCGCCACACGGGTCTTCGACGAAAGCGGCACGGCGAAACCGGAACATCTCCGGCTTGCGGAGAAAAAACTGCTGCCCTATCCGGGCACTCTGCTGGAAAAGGAGATCTTCGATCAGGCCTTCAGCAAACAGTCCTACCGCTGGACCGTCTGGGGAAAACTCTACCGCACCGACCTCTGCCGCAACGCCGCGGACATCCTGCCCGACGGCTATTACCTGATGGCGGAAGACATCTGTTTCTACACCCTCATTTCTTTTTATGCGCACCATTACGAAGGGCTGGACTATCCGGGCTACCTCTACTATCTGAATGCGGGCGTCAGCGCCTATCAGCCCATCGATCTGGCCGGATTCCGCCGCAGATGCTCCATCTTCACGGCATGCCGGACCGTCCGCTGGTTCCTGGAGTCGCGCGGCGTCTTCGAAAAATATCAGGACGACTTCCGCAAACAGGAAGACCAGATGCTGGGCGACCTTGTCCACCGCTGGCGGCGCAACCTCCCGCCGGAGGACCGGCAGGCGGCATTCGACCTCCTTTTCCAGTCCTACGACCCGCTGGCGCTTTACCGCGCATTCACCGATTTCTTCGCCCAAAGCGATACCGAACTGGCCGAATTCATCACCGGTAACCGGACAACCGTTTCCTCTCCGAAGGAAGTCTCCCGGATCGGGCTTTTCTCCCGCGACCCCGACGACCGGAACGGCCTTTTCGACCACGATCTCTTCCTCACGGAAACGGACCTTCCCGATGCGGTCCGACTGCCCCGTTTCAATGAAAATTCCACGGAACGCTGGGAAGCATGGCGCAAGACTATCGAAACCGAAAAACTCGATGCGGTCGTCTTCTGCGGAAACACGGACACCGCTTTCCTCTGGGATGCAATGGCAATCCGGCTTTCCGGCGCGGCATTCGTTTCCTTCCGGAAGGACGCCTTCGAGTCGGAGCTCCGGAGCCGGGGACTCCGCCGCTGGCTGATTTCCGACCGTCTGCTCGGCCGTTCCGACGCGATAATCGTGCCGGACGCCGATTCCGCCGTCTGGTTCCGATCCCGCGGATGCCGCGCGATCCTCTGCGCCGAAGGGCCGGACATGCTCAAAAAAGTTCTTTCGGAACCCGCCCCGGAACCCGTTTCCATTCCCGCCCGGCTCCTCTCGGCGCTGGACGACTATGAACAGGAATCCCGGAGGTATTTCATTCCGCCCGCCCCCGACGGCGAGACCTTCGTTCCCTTCTTCCGGAAACTGGACAAGCTTTTCCGTATCTCCGTCCCAGAAAAACCCCGGAAAAAAATTGCAAAATGGCTCGCGAAGTGTTATAATAAACTGACTCACAATGCCTGAAAACCAACTCAACAGCAGGAACCTTTTTTCTCTATGACAGCCCAACCGAAAGTTTCCATTCTGATTCCCGTTTACAATACGGCCCAATATCTCCCGCGATGCATGGAAAGCGTCCTCGGACAGACCCTGAAGGAAATCGAGGTCGTCACCGTCAACGACGCCTCGCCCGACAACGCCGCCGAGATGCTGGCCGACTATGCGAAGCAAGACCCCCGCGTCAAGATCGTCACCCATGAAAAGAACGGCGGCATTCTCGCGGCCCGGCTCTCCGGCATCGCCGCCGCCACCGGTGAATTCCTGATCTTCCTCGACGCAGACGACTATCTCGACCGCGACACCGCCCGCGCCTGTTACGCCAAGGCGAAATCCACCGGGGCGGACATCGTCCACTTCGAATTCGACGTCCGCGTCGAACATAAACGGAAACTCCCTTTCACACGCGAAGTCGAACGCGCGCTGGCTCCCCACAAAGGAACCCTGCTCGGAAAAAAAGTCTTCGAGGGCGCTTTCGTCGACCAGTTCTACCGCTGGAACATCTGCGGAAAATGTTTCGCCGCGGAGGTCTGCCGCAAAGGCGCCGCCGCCCTGCCCCCCGGGTACTACATCATGGCGGAAGATTTCTGCTTTTATTCCATGATGTCCTTCTTTGCGACCCACTACGAACCGCTCTTCAAGAAGTGCTACTACTACGGACTGGAGATCGGCGTCAGCGCCTACGCGCTCGTCACGGCAAAGGGCTTCGAACGGAACTGTTCCGTTTTCACCGCCCTCAACGCGGTCCGGAGCTTCCTCACCACACAGGGCGTCTTCGAACAATACAGGATTTCCTTTCAGGAACAGGAACGGAAGATCATCAACGATCTGCTCGACCGCTGGGAGCACAAGCTCATCGAAAGCGAACGGTCCGCCTCCTTCTCCTATATGTGCGACCACTATGACCACGGCGGCCTGATCCGTTCCTTCACCGATTATTTCTTCGGATTCGCCGACAATCTGGCCGCCTATCTCGGAGATACGGAAGTGATGAAGCGTCCCCCGAATCCGGTCCGCCACATCGGGCTGTATCTCGACTCCCTCGCACACTCCGATTTCGCATCAGGAATGCTGGAGGCGGCGCGGCAATGGACGCTCGCCGGCTGGAAAGTCACGGTCATCGCGGGCACACCGGGCGAAGGCGGACGTCCCTCCCTGCCCGACGGAGTTTCCCTTCTCGAAATGCCCTTCCCGCTCGCGGATTCCACCCGGAAAACTCTTGCGGCGCGGATTCCCTGCTGGGAAAAGTTCCGCACGGAAAACGGCATCGACACCCTCGTTCACGGCACGGCGGAATCGCCCTTCCTGCTGTTCGACCTTCTGGCAGTCAAGCTCTCCGGACTGAATTTCATCGCCGTCCCGCGGGAAAGTTTCGACAACCTGTCCGATTCCACGCTCGGAAACTTTCTTTGCCGGGCGCGCTGTCTGTCCTTCTCCGACGCGGTCGCCGCGCCCGGGGAAACCGAAAAGGAAGGTTGTCGGACGCTGGGTACGCGAACCGCGGTCGCGCCCGTTCCCGCGCCTCTTCCCCCGAAAGCATCCCGGACAGAGAAATACATCCTGTGGCTCGGCGAATTCGGAAATTCATCGCAGATTCATGACACCGTCAGCGCATGGGGCCGGATCGCCAAAGATTTTCCGGACCGCCTGCTGATGCTCCCCGGAACCCGGCACACCTCGGGTGCGGAACACGCCCTCAACGATCTGATCGATCTGCTGAAACTGAAGAACTCCATTGAATATGTCCGCAGTGCGGATGACTCCGGAACGCTTCTTCCGGAAACGGCGGCCATTGTCCTGACCGCCGAACCGGAGCTCTTCCAGCGGATTCTGATCCCGGCTTCCGAATACGGAATTCCGATTCTCTCCTCAACGGGAAAACTGCCGGACGCTCTGGCGGAATCCCTGCGGAAAGTCCTTTCCGGCGACAAATCGGAAAGCCTCTCTTTTTCCCGTCCTGAAACGGATTCCGTCGGGAAGGCTTGGGACATTCTTTTCCGTTCATTGCCGGAACCGCGTCCGGCGGCGGAAGCCTCTTCCGCACCGGCCCGGCAGATACTGGACTCCCTGTTCCATTACCGGTCCCACTTCGAACCGTATTGTCTGCCGCCTCCGACGCACGGGGCATCCTTCATTCCGTTCTACCGGGTATTGGATTCGCTCGCAACCCGTTTCTTCCCGCCCGGAACGCCCCGCCGCGATTTCTTCTTCCGCGCCGGACGGTATCTGATGAAACGTCTTCCATTTAAATAAAGGCAGAACATCATGGCGGAATCCACCGGAACACAGCCCCTTCCCCGTCAGCCGGATATTTCGGTATTGATCCCGGTCTGCCGGAATGCGGCCTTCCTTCCGCGTTCGCTGGAATCGCTCCGGGCTCAGACGCATCCCGATTTCGAAGTCATTGTGATCAACGACGCCTCGCCCGACAACGCCGCCGAAGTCATTGCCGAATATATGCGGAAGGATTCCCGGATTCATGCCGTCACCCATGAGAAAAATCAAGGGACCCTGACGGCGCGGCTGAACGGTCTGGATGCTGCGAAAGGACGTTATGTGATGTGTCTGGACGCCGACGACACGCTCGATCCGGACGCCATGGAAAAACTTCTCGCCCTCGCGGAAAAAGAACATGCCGACGTCGTCGCTTTCGGAGCCCGCCTGCTGGAAGAAAATCCCGAGAAGGACCGTTATGCAAAAACCATCGATGCAACGAAACGCACGTTGACGGGCAAGGACGTTTTCGAGGAAGTCTTTCTCCGCCACGCCTACAACTGGAGCGTCTGCCTGAAGCTGATCCGCCGCGAACTGTTCCTTCGCACCGCCTTTGAAATTCCCCGGGAATACTGCATCGCGGCGGAAGATTTCTATTTATACACAGTAGTCTCATTCTTCGCGAAAAAACTGGTTGCGAACGGACGAATCTACTACAATTATTTCATCTCCCCCGGAATCTGCAATGCGAAGGGGATCGATTTTTCCGCCTTCCAGCGCTTCGCCACTCTTTTCACCGCGCTGAACGGCGTCCGGGAATTCCTCCGGAAACAGGGCGTCTTCGGAAAATATCGGAAGGCCTTTGAGGACCGCGAACGCGAGCATTTTCTGTATCTTTTCGAGCGCTGGCCCGGACGCGTGATTCCGGAAGAGCGCGCAAAATGTCTGGCGTTCATGCTGGAGCGCTACGACCGGGAAGCCGTGGAGAAATACGTCCGGGAATATTTCGCGTTCGCGCCCGGTTTCGCGGAAAAACTGCTGTCCGGGGAAAACCCGCCGTTCCCGGAACCGCCGGAGACGCGGGTGTCCGCGGTGGAATGCTTCTTCTCTCCGTTGCGGCGTCTGCTTCCGACCGAATCGCCGCAATGGTTCTTCGTCAAAAAATTCAGCGACGCCCTTCAACAAATGAGGCGAAAATAATGGATCAGGATGTCAAAGTTTCCATCATCATGCCGGTTTTCAACGCGGCGGACTCCCTGAAAGAGGCGCTGGACTCCGTCCTCGGCCAGACTCTCCGCGAAATCGAGGTGATCGCCGTGGACGACGCCTCCGCGGACCGTTCACCCGAAATTCTGAAAGAACGCGCCAATCTCGATCCGCGCCTGCGGGTCTTTGTCCAGCCGAAGAATATGGGAACGCTCTCTGCCCGCAACCGGGCGATCCGCGAGGCGCGCGGCAAGTACGCGCTCTTCCTCGATCCCGACGACACATTCCTAGCGGAAACCGCCGCAGAGCTTTTCGAGGTCGCCGAAACGAAAAACGCCGACATTGTCAACTTCGGCACGAACGAATTCGTCCTGCTTCCAGACGGCTCCAGAAAACAGCTCTGGAACTGGATCACGCCCCCCGCCGGAGAACTCCGTGGACAGGGCGCAGTCCTCAAGGACCTGATGGTCGATCGCGGCCATTACTGGGCGCTCTGTTTCAAAATGATCCGCATGGATATCTGCCGCCGCTCCCTGTCCGAAACCGGGGATTTCTACTGCATCATGGCGGAGGATTTCTGCTTTTACCTTCCGATCGCCTTTTACGCGGAGTCCATGGTCAAGGTCGAAAAAAATTACTACAACTATAACATCGCCTCGGGAATCACGGCCGTTTCACGGGGCGACTTCGAAAAGTTCAAAAAGACCGCCACCGTGCTGGACGCCCTGACCCGGATTCAGGATTTCCTCAAGAAACACGGTCTTCTGGAACAGCCGCATTACCGGGATTCCTACCTTGCGGTGGAACGCGAACAGTGTCTCATTCTCTGGGATAAATGGCTCACGCGCCTGCCGGACGGCGGACGCTCGGACGCGGTTCAATGGATGCTCGATCACGCCCCGGACCGCGAACGCCTGATCCTTGCCCTTTTCGAGGAAAACGGCTATCTTCGGGAAAACCGGGAGTTCGTGAAGTTCGCAAAGGGGGCCTACCGACTGCTGAACGTCCTGTTTCCAAAGGACGGTTTTCTCCGCATGAAACTGAAAACCGCCGTTCTGCGCTCCGGAAGGAAAAGAAAGAAAAAGCCATGATGAAGTTCTCCCTGATACTCTGCACCGTCAACAGGGAGCAGGTGGTCCGCGAATTCCTCGGATCGCTTGCCGCCCAGATCGACGCGCCGCCGTTCGAGCTCATCGTGGTGGACCAGAATCCCGACGACCGCCTTCTCCCGATTCTCGGCGACTATGAAAATCTCTTTCCGGTCCGGCGGTTCAGAAGCGCCCCCGGACTCTCCCGCGCCCGCAATATCGGACTTGCGCAAGTCACCGGAGAGATCATCGCGTTCCCGGACGACGACTGCACCTATCCGCCCGGCATTCTCCGGTCCGTGGCCGACGCTTTCGACGCCGACCCGGAAATGGACGGTCTTTCCACGCTCGTCACCGATCCCGAAGGACATCTTTTCGGAAGTTTCAAGACCATCGTCCCGCAGAGGATCACCGTCCGGAATGTCTGGCGCTGCGGCGTCTCCATTTCCATTTTCATCCGCTCAAAATCAAACTGCGCCCGGTTCGACGAAACACTCGGGGTCGGTTCCGGCACCCCCTTCGGCTCCGGCGAAGAAACCGACTTTCTTCTGACGCTGCTGGAACAGGGGCGTCGTCTGGAATTCCGCCCCGGACTGTCCGTTTATCACCCCTGTTTCAACGGGCCGTGGAAAATGCGGCGCGGCTATCTCTACGGGTGCGGCGCGGGACGCGTCCTCCGCAAACACGGCTATTCGGTTCCTGATGCCTTTTTTTCCGCGGGACTCCAGTTTGTCCGGACGCTTCAGGCGCTGTGTCTGCTGAACTTCCCCAGAGTTCTTTTCCATCTGGCGATGGCATGGGGACGTCTTTCCGGCTACTTCCGGGCATAGTCCGGCGCGGCCCGAAAATCGTTTCCCGCTTGAAAAAAGACCGTTCGCGGGGTATATTGGCGGGTTATATCCGAAAAACATCAACGGAGGTTTTTACTGTGCGAATTCTAAAAACATTTGGTATGGTCGTTTTTCTCCTGGCGCTCTGCTCATGTGCCGAACGCGAAGTCTCCCACAAGGACACACCGGTCGCTCTTTACCCGAGAGAAGCGCCTGTCGCGTTCCTCCAATATCTGGAAGAAACTCTGGAAAACCGCCGTTTCCAGGTGGACACTCCCGGACGCTACCGAGAATTCTTCGTAGCGGACAGAGAATGGGCGCGAAAAAGCAACCTGCTGCCGATCCGGCTGCTCTTTCTTCCATCACAGACCCAGCGGCACATGTATATTTTCGAAGCCTACGTGGCGGACTCCAAACAGGAGAACGGCGACATCGTTCTTATTTCGCTGCGGGGAGGCGTCCCGCAGGGTGACACCGTTCCGACTCTGACGGTTTCCACGGCAAAAGTGGCCGATTTGCAGAATCCCCTCCCGAATTTCAACACGCTGAGTAAACTCCAGCAGGCCCTTTTCGCCCAGATCGACAAAGGTTCCATGACATGGGAAACCGTAACCGCCCCGCCGCTTCATACGTCCCCCAGAAATCCTTATACGGAATGGCGGAAAGAACGTTTTCTGGCGGAAAAAGGAACACTGGTTCTTTCACGCTCCGACCTCACCCTCACACAGATTTCTTCCGCGCCGAATTCTCAAGTGCGCTTTTCTTTCTCGGTAGCGCCCCTCATGGCCAATGCGGGGAACAACCGGGCCATGCTTTCGATCCTCTCTTTCAACCTCGACCGCACCGGCAGAATTCTTTCCACGGAGGTCAACGCGGAGGTCATCCCCCTGCCCTATATGCCCCTTCACGAGATCACTCCCGAAGACCGCAGTGAAATCTCCAAGATCGTAATGCACAACCTCTTCGCGTTCCAGCTTCCCGCCGGTGTCCGCAGACATGAAAAAGTCCGCTTCTGTTACCCTGCCCCGGGGTCCGACAGAAGTTTTTACGACGAAAAACTGAAGAAGGACGCTGTTCCTCCGGAACGTAATCCGTTCGTCCGGGACCCCCAGCTTCCGGTTTCGTTCGACGAGGAAAAGAAGGCTTACACCACGCTTGAGGAAGGCGCATTTCACTATAATGCAGGATTTATTCTGCCGGTGAGCGATTCCGTCGCCTATGTATTCAACGCCACGCTGGCCTATTCCGGGGCACTCACCCGTCCGGAAGTGGCAATGCGTTTCACCAAAGGGTTCTTCGGCTGGAAACCGACCCGTCTGTGGGTTCATCATCCCGCGGGACCCGCAAAGCAATGAGCCGGCCTTTCCTGTATATTTATGAAACTTTCGCCAGCATCCAGGGAGAGTCCACGCATGCCGGACTGCCCTGCTTCTTCATAAGGCTGGCGGAATGCAATCTGCGGTGTTCCTACTGCGATACGAAACGGGCGCAGACCCGTGAACATGCCGTCCGCATCTCCCCGGAAGAGCTGACGGAAAACGTCGCCGCCTCGGGACTGAATCTGGTCGAAATCACCGGAGGCGAACCCATGCTCCAGCAAGACGGCGTCGTCCAGCTTTCAGAGCTCCTGCTGAACGACCGTCACCGTGTCCTGATCGAAACCAATGGATCGTGCAACCTCTCCATGCTTCCGGCCGGAGTCATCCGGATCATCGACTTCAAAACCCCTTCCAGCGGAGAACACGCCCGGATGTTCGAACCGAATTTCTCCGCGGTCCGGCCGGTCGATGAGGTCAAGTTCGTTCTCTCGGATGAAAGGGACTACCGTTTCGCGCTGGACACCATCGCCCGGTTCCAGCTTGACAAGCAGACGGACAACATTCTTTTCAGTCCGGTATTCGGGAGTCTGAAGGCCGACGACCTCGCCGCCTGGATGCTGCGCGACAAGCCGAAGGCAAGGCTCAACCTCCAGCTTCACAAATATATCTGGGACCCTTCGCGCGAAGGCGTCTGAACGGCGGACCGGAAAATCACTCCCAGACCGAACGCTTGCGGTCCGGCACAAGTTCCCCTTTGGAGTTGCGGCGCATGCGGGGGCCTTTCTGGACATCGGAATCCTCGTCGCTGTAGACCAGAATCATCAGGTGGAATTCCTTCTCGGGAGGCTGGTTCTTCTCCCAGGGACGGACATAGATCAGTTTCAGACCGGTCCGTCCCGATTCCTGCGCAATGAATGTCAGGCTCCGCTTTCCCGGCGCGCCGCAAAGTTCTTCCGATGGAGAGATATACCGGTCCCCTTTCAGAAGGATGATCAACTCATCGTAGGGCGCCGCAAAACGCCAGAGATATCCCGTCGTGGGATTGCTTTCCAGCACAATGGTGAACTCGTCGCCCGTATGCAGGCGCAGCGTCGATCCCGAATCCTCCGGTCCCAGCGTGTAATGGGCGCTGGGCATCATCGAACAGGAGGAGATCAGGATCGGCAGAAAAATCGCGGCCGTATAAAAAACCGAGCGGAAATGAATTGCCGGAAGTCTCATAATGCATCCTCGAATGAACGGAATGTGTCCATTCTTTTATTTGTGTCCGGTGCTTCCGAAACCGCCCGCGCCGCGTACCGTTTCGGACAGGTTTTCCGCCTCGACCATCCGGACTTCCGTCAAAGCGGCGATCACCATCTGGGAAATGCGGTCGCCCCGGTGAACCGTGAAGGGCTCGTCGCCGAAGTTGAACAGAATCGAACTGACTTCCCCGCGATATCCGGCATCGATGGTCCCCGGCGAGTTCAGCACGCCGATCGAATGTTTGAGCGCCAGACCGCTGCGCGGACGCACCTGAGCCTCGTATCCCACGGGAAGCTCCATGCGCAACCCGGTCGGAACCAGCGTCACTTTTCCGGGCGGCAGGGTGACATCGACACGCGAACGGAGATCGTAGGCGGCGTCATCCTCATGCGCCTTCGCCGGGCGGAGGTCGGCACAGCCTTCCTCCATGATGAATTTTACAGTAACCATATCAAAGAGAATCCTTTCATGAATCAAATATCCGGTAAAGTATCCCCGGAAACGGGGAAAATCAAATCAGGAGCCACGGAATTTTTCCCGATACTCGCGGGGAGTGCAATGAAAATGGGCTTTGAAGCGTGTGGAGAAATAATTGTCGTCGCAGAAACGGAGAAAAGAACCGATCTCCCGCACGCTCATTCCGGTGTGGGACAGCAGATACGCGGCGCGTTCCAGTTTCATCTTCAGGACATACCGGGCGGGAGTCTCTCCCATATAACGCACCCAGTGGCGGAAAAATGAACGTTCGGAAAAACCGTGATTCCGGGCCAGTTCCGTTATGCTGAATTCGCTTCCCGGATTCATCTGGATGAAGGAGGCTATGTGCAAAACCTTCTCCCGGACCTCGTCTTTTCCATCACTCCGGAGCCGATGACGGAATTGAAGCTCCTCCAGAATCGAAAAACAGACCAGGTCGATTTTGTCCGCCACGGAAAACTCCTGCGAACACGCCAGCAGGGCATTCAGACGGCCGATCAGCTTCTCCAGCTCTCCGGAAATTTCCACCGGGTGCAGAACTTCCTCCGGAATCAGGCCGGTCTCCCGGAGCTTCTCCGCAACCTCGCCGGAATAGATAAAAAAAACGGCTTCGCGCATGTCGTCCACCACATAAAAGTTCCGGACGCCGGGCGCTTTGTAGAATACGTGCGGATACGGCGTCCGGCATTCCTCTCCGTTGACGATATCCACGGCGAAGTCACGGTCGGAAGAAAGACGGAGACACACCTCGAGCGTCGTATAGCAGACCTCCATGGGAGGCGCCTTGTAGAAATGAACGGCTCCGGCGCTTGCGACAGGATAGGGAAAACGAATCTCGCGTTTCAGCGCCCCGAGGTCGATATGGGTAATCATGACATCTCCTTTTCATCTGTCACATTACAGCTTTCTGGCATAAAATCAAACCTTTTTTGGCAAAAAACGGATTGTTCTTTTCCCCGGAACGGGCCATTGTATCTCCACAGCAAAATCCAGAAAGGATATTCATCATGGAAAAACATGTTCCGAGCCTTCTGCCTCCCGGGAAAAAATGGAAACTGGTCTGGCACGACGAATTCGACGGAGACACCCTCGACCTTACGAAATGGGACTTCCGTC
>CAYWZD010000051.1:0-15062 GCA_964462755.1 uncultured Victivallales bacterium
CGTCGGTTCCAATCTCAGGCGCGAAATCTACCGGAGTTTCGCCGAACACGGCATCGCCATTCCGTTTCCGCAACTCGATATCCATATTCAACCCGAATCAGGGAAGCTCTTATCATGATTGAATATTGAGGAAATTGTGTCAAATCGGGAGACGGGCCGCAAGAAAACTACGATTCGGGAAAATGCTTTTCGCGGATCTCACACGAAATCGGTTCGCAAAGCGGCTTTTTCCCGGAGGAATGGCGCGAAGGATGGCAGACCGAGAAAAAAAACAGGAAGCCGTGCTTGTCTGAATCCATGTGCAGGTTGCCTGTGAGCACCCAAACATTTTAAATGAACGATTATTTACCTGCAAATTGAAAAAAATTCTCGTCTTATCGCACGTGATGTAAAAAATCCCCTATGCAAGATCAAAAGTTTTTTTATTCCCACTCATTTTTCTTTTGACGGACGCATCACCATACCAACATTCCAAGAAAATAGTTTCCTTTTTTTTCTTTTCGCCATTGACAAACCTGTCTTTATCGTGTATAATTGGTATTGTAAATAATGGATACCAAACAACAGATTGGTTTTATAATGAGTTCAATAGATATACTTTCAGATTGGAAACTTTGCCATCGGTCGAAGAAATCGCTCCGACGGCAACTTGAAGAACACCTAGCATCGTTTATCAAAAGCGCGGAACCGGGAACCCATCTTCCGCCGGAACGGCTGATAGCCACGACACTTTCTATTTCCAGGGTAACCGTGCGTGCCGCCCTGAATGTTTTTTATGAATCCGGAGAAATCATCCGTCAAGGACGCAACGGAACGATTGTCGCGCCCCGGAATAATGAGGAAAGCGAACCCTTGAATGAACTGGCCATTGGTGTTCCGTGGCTCAACGTTCAAAGTTCGCCCCTCCGTTTTCTGCTTTACGAAAATATGCCTGCCCAGAAAATATTCTGGGAGGAAACGGTCCGGGAGTATTCGAAAGCCCATCCGGAGAACACGGTGGAACTGGTCTGGATGTCCAGAGGATTTCAAAGTCGCATAGCTGATTCCTTGGAAGAGAATTCTATCGACGTTTTTCTGTGTCACCCTGATTTCAGCAGCGAACTCCCGTCTGTTGCCTATCCGCTTCCTGAACCTTTGAAAAAGAAAATCTCGTCGTCGGAATATCTCTATGAGCTGTTCTGTCCGGAACGTTATTCTCTCCATGACTATGTTCTGCCACTGGACTTGGTAAGTCCGTTGACGTTCTGGAACAAAAAACTGGCGGAGCAATGCGGACTGTCCCGCATCCGAGAGCGGCTTCTCGGCAGGGAACTCTGTCCTTTGATTGTGGAAGCGCTGCCGCATCTTCCTCCCGATTGTATGGCTGGCTTCCATATCTGGGATTACATCAATTATCAGGGGTTCCCAAAAGGAGACTGTGGACCGGAACATCTTCTGGAAACCTTCCGTGAGCTCTCCCGGCTTCCAAAATTTCCGAATGTTTTCCAGACGACCCAGGATTATTCCAGGGATTCGATTGACAATTTCATCGCCGGAAAACAACTTTTTCTCCAAACGACCCGGAATTCACTCGGAATTTCCTCGCCTGAGTTCCCGTTTGAGACAGTTCCCATCGCGGTGAAGCCCGGAACGACGCTTCTCTCGTCGCCGGTGGGAATTGCCATATCCATGACCGGACGCCGTCTGGATGCCGCCGAAAACTTTTTGGAATTTCTGATATCCGAGCCCGTCCAGGCACGTTCCTCAAGGATCAAGCTGGTTGCGCCCATCCATCGCCGTCAGTTTGAAATTTACATGGATGAAACCCATCATTTCTCCGCAGAGGAATCACGCCGATTCCTCGAACGCACTCATCTTTTCTGCGAAAAAGAAGGAGAAAAGGAACGTCTTTCGTTTTTCCTGGTTTTTCATATTCGGCAGGAACTCCGAATGCTGATGGAGGGGAAGCTTTCCCCGGAGAAAACCTACGAACTTGTTGCCGCAAAATGGACTCGATTTCATAAGATGAAAAATGAACGCGAGAAAAATAAAATGGTAAAGGTTTGATATGAAAACTTGAAGGGATGGAATAAGAGAATATTCTTGGAGTTCGGAGGAAAGAGCGGAGCATCGTATTCCAGAAAAACGTTTTCACGGGAAGATAATCAGGTTGATGTCACGGATTTCTGTTTGAGAAATATCAAAAAAACAACAATTTAAAATATGGAGATTGTATGAATCAAAACACGATTCAAGAAGGCCGGTCTGAAAAGAATTTTAATTTTTTTCAGAGGAAACAATTTCTTTACACTAAACCACAAACTGGAATGCCTTTTGGATACCGGAATAAATTATTTACACTCATAGAACTTCTTATTGTTATTGCAATAATCGCGATTTTGGCCGGCATGCTGCTGCCGGCGCTGAACAGCGCCAAGGAAAAGGCTCGACAAATTTCGTGCGTCAACAACTTGAAAAACCTTTCGACCTATATGGCACTCTATATGGACGCCTATAATAATTACTATCCGCAATACCAAAACCCGCGCTGGTGGGCGACTGTTTGTTCAACGGTCGTCGGTACCCCCAGTAGTTTCAATCAATACTCCACTGCCGGGGCGCCGAAATTTCTGGCCTGTCCCAGTGTTAAAATCCCTGCATGGTATACCCCCGAGTCAACCAAGAAACTGACAGACATTTCATATGGAATGAATCACAGTTGGCTGTCCGGACGTCCGATCGGAAAGTTTCGCGGAGGTCTTTCCGAAACCGCCGCATTTACTGATATTCATGCAACTTATAGCACTAATTGGATATTCTTTACTCCTTCCGCTAGAAGTCTGGGCGCGACTTCTAGCGCTACAGACTGGCTGATTGCGGATTGGCATCCCGCCGCCAGCACAACGGTCATGTGGCTGGATGGTCACGTAACTCCCATGCAGGCCGTTGTTTTGTATGCTGGTGGCACGGATAAATATTTCTCGCCAAAAGGATTTATCCAATAGAAAAATGGGACGGAGTCCAACCCATGCGGATGTTTCCGTTAATGGAATTCTAGTAAGGAATCTCAAATACCCCAAGGAGCAATATGTCTATTTTGGAACAAAGTAAAATAACCGTCTGTATGATTTCCCTGAGTCTGTGTTTAACTGCCACTCTTTCTGGTTTGGAAATCAGACAGGATGGAAACAAGATTCATGTCAATACCAAAACCCTAAAAGCCATCATTCAGAACGGCGCTGTCATCCATCTGACAGATTCTTCCGGACGCAAAATCTTTGCAGATCAGAAGCTCGCCGAATCCAGTGATACCGCCGGACTGGGGAATATGAATGGAAAAGCCTTTCCACTTTCGGAACTTCATCAGAAAAACCGGGAGGAAAATGTGCGGCCGCTCTATCCGCTTGGCCGGAATTTGCTGTACCGCCGTCCAAATGAAAAGTCTGTTTTGACGATAAAAAAAGAAAAGGATCAAGCGGAAATCCTTTGGCAGGGGCTTTCCAACGGCAGCAAATTCTTTCCTGATGATTCCATCCGATTGGTGGTGCGAGAAACTCCGGAAGGGGCTTTGGGCTTGAAAGGCATCGGAAAATCAGCGGAGCATGGCGTGTTCGGACTTCAGATTCCGCTGGAAAACCTGCGGAAAGAAGGCAACTTTGTGCTGCCGGTTTTCGGCGGAATGTTATATAAAGGAAAATCGGAAAAACAGGGGCTGATGACTTTCATGATGGATGCGTTGTATTATGATGCCCCGGTCATGACACTGGAGTGTGAAGGCAGTTCGCTCGGACTTTGGAGTCAGGATGAGACATTCCGGCAGGTTTTTGCTTTTTTCCGTAGAGGCGTAAGGAGCAACGCCTTTGCCCTGGAGTTGCTGAATGACATGCCTTTTGAACAACATGACTTGATTCATTCCCCGGAACTTTTTGTGAATGTGTTTCCGGAATCCGGCTGGATCGCGGCCGCCGCCCCCTACCGCGACTGGTACCAGAAACAATTCGCCAAAGAAATCGCCATTCGTGACGGGAATTTTTCAAAAGACATTTATACCCTCATGCACACGAGCAGCGGAAGTCTGGAACAAAATATGGCTTATTACAACTGGGATAAAATTAAAAAAGAATTCGGCGGGCACGTTGCATTTCTATTCTATCATCTCCGTCAAAAGCCATTCGATATGTGTCTTCCGGACTATACCCCCGAACCGGAAGGAAGAGTCGCTGTGAAAGTGCTTCAGGAACGCGACATCAAGGTCGGCGCCTATTTCAATCCGTTAGTCATCAATTACAACAGTGACGTGTTCAAACGGGATCAGTTGCGGAACTTCGTATTGACCCGAAGGAATTGCATCGACAATTATAATACCGGTAAAGCGGGTTCGATACCGGAACTTCTCGGTGGTACCGTGGATGCCGGCACCATAGAAGACCGTTTCGCAGGAATCAAAGATGGAAGAATTCTCTATCTGGATCCGCTCTCGGCAAAATGGAGAACCTACATCTCCGGCCTCGCGGATCAATTTCACCGTGACTTGGGGGTAGACTTCTTCTATCTGGATTGTCTCGGAGTGACCAACGATCCGGGAAACGGTTCGGTGGAAGGTATTTCCGGTTCTCAGGGCATTGCCAAAATCGCCGCTGAATTTCTCCATCGTTTCCGTATGCCGTTTGCAACGGAATACGGGGCAGCCCCCATTGCATTTGCTTCCAAATGGCCTTTAGTCTGCTCGAGTCGGCACAGTGACAAAAAGGAATTTTTCCAGCACCGTCTGCACAATCAACGTCCCCTCTCCTCGTTTCTCTTCGGTTACCGTCCGTATCTGGGATATGCCAACACCGAAAATCAGATGTATATGGTTTCTGCCGCTGGAGACGCCACTTCCGGGTTGGGTTTTGTCATAAGCGATGATTGTGAACTTTTCAGCGGATTTCGGGATCATCTTTTCATTCGAGCGAAAGTATTTGTAAACAACCGTCTGACGCCTTATTATCCGGATAAAAAATACCCGGACAACATTCTTGCGATGTATCAGAATCCGGCTGGCGAAATTTTTCGTTACTATGACGACGGACATTTTCAGGCGATGATCGGTCCGGATGGGACCCCGCTTTACGGACGGCTTGACGGAAAAACCAGTTTTTCCAATGACCACCTGGCTCTTTCGCAATGGCCGCTGCAAAACGGGAAACGTTTTTTCGGTCTGGACCCGGAGAAATTCTACGCCTTATTTCCGAAAACGTTGAATATGCGGGAATCCTCGGTCAAAATAACCAAGGCCAGCCGGGAAGTTCGGTTGAAATATTACTATGAAACGGATCATTACGCCTACTTGGAAATCGACCCGCAATCTGCGGCGGAAACCAACATGGAAACGTTTTTTTTCGCTGAAGCGGCAAAAAAATATACACAGGTGAACATTAATGGGAAATGGCAGGACATCAACGCTGGAAATTTCACCATCTCCGGCAAACTGCCGATCCGCTGCATCTTTTCCGACGGGGTGACAGGACCGTCAGATCATTTCCGTTATATTTCGGACGAATCCGGGCTGGAATTGGAAAAGCCTCAAAAGCTTAACGCCCCGAAAAAAGTTTACCGCCAGCGGAAATATTATCTTTCCAAACCTGGAAAATCCGTTATCCTGGATGGCCTTTATGATGTCAAGTCAAAGGAGGATGCGGTGGATTTTTATACGCAGAACATTCAGTTCGGCTCCTGTCTTTCCAATGCATCTGTGGTTTCGCTTCTGATCAACGGCGTTGCGGTAAAATCCTATGATGCCGCGCCGGAGAAAAATCCCTATGCCAGACGGGGGATAAAAAGGTATCTTTTTGACTATGATTTGCACCATTGGCGCATTCCAATTGGCAATTTTGCGGGACAGAAAATTCTGATTACGGTCAAAATTGACAATAAGGCAAGCGATTATGACGATCTCCAAATTGTATCAGTTCCTGAAATCAACAGGGATCCGGTTCAAAAAGAGATTTTTGAGAAGTCTGCCGAATTTGTTCCGGCATGGGCATACAGCAGATTCAAACCGGAGAAATAGCATGAGCCGATTCTTGGATTCAGTGGATCCCTCAATGGGAACCGGACGCGGACATTGCCTGATCGGCCCTTACCGTCCGTTTTCATTGGTCAGGCTGGGACCGGATATGATCAGCTCGCCTTCGACTACCGGCTATACCAAAGACGAGGCAACCCTGGGGTTCAGTCATCTGCATCTCTCCGGAACCGGCGGATTCGGACGCTATGGGAATATCCGTATCATGCCTTATTGCGGTCCCTTGAGGGAATGCGAGGCAAATCCGTTTTTCCAGATTCCGTATCAGAAACGGGCAGACGCCCAGTTGACCGATGAAAATTCATCGGTGGGATGTTATCGGGCGAAACAT
Organism: uncultured Victivallales bacterium; assembly: GCA_964462755.1. Lineage (GTDB taxonomy): Bacteria > Verrucomicrobiota > Lentisphaeria > Victivallales > UBA1829 > SIG94. The sequence goes on from CAYWZD010000051.1 coordinate 6,378, forward strand.
CATTTCTCCGGAACCGATATTGAGTTGACCAGCACTCCGCATACCGGAGTTCACCGCTATACCTTTTCCCGTCGGAATGAAAATGCTTCCGTCATGCTGGATGCGGGGTGTTCGATTGCCAAACCGAATCTGACGCCGGGGCAAATATCTCCTCTGCAATCGTGGGAAATGCCGCCTGTCTCGTGCGGCGGATTTATCGAAATGCCAAGTGACACGGTAATTCGCGGACGCGGCGATTCCCGGGGCGGCTGGGGAAATTCCATGCCGCACAGCGTTTATTTCCATATTGAATTCAGTCACCCGATCCAGAAAGCCAAGTTTGTCAACAATTCCGGGATTGTTCCAGCCGGAGTGCTGAAAATTGTTTGCGGCGAATCCTGTTGCGGATTCTTCGATTTCGGAAAAATCAAAACTCTGGAAATCCGCTGCGGCATTTCTTTTGTTTCCATCGCCAATGCGGAAAATCATGTGGCGGAAGAATCCCGCGGACGTACTTTTGAAACGATCATTGAAGAATCCCGGAACGAATGGGAAAAGATCTTCGAAAAATATCGGGTTTGTGGCGGAACCCCGGAACAACAGAAAATCTATTATACCATGCTCTACCGTCTTTTCTGCATGCCGACGGATTTGGGAATCAATTCCGAGCATCCTTTCTGGAAATCAGGACGACGCGCCTTCACCGATTTCTATTGTCTATGGGACAGTGTTCGGAATGCGAACAGTTACTTCAACCTCTTTGAACCGGAACTGGCGCGGGATATTTTGAACAGTCTGCTGGATGAAGCGGATCATTATTCATGGCTTCCCGATGCTCACATCGCCGCACGTTACGCCTTCATGCAGAGCGGTTGTTCCGCCAATATTATTTTCAGCGAAGCATGTATCAAACGAGTTTCCGGCGTGGATTACGCCAAAGCGCTTGAGTTCATGATCCGTGATTCCTGCGGCAAATCTCCGGACCCGGCGGTTGTGGGCAGATTCGAAGACTGGAATAAATTAGGCTATGTCTCCACGGAGGTTCCCAAAGCTTCCATTTCACGAACCATCGAATACAGTTTTTATGACTGGTGTATTGCACGTCTGGCGGAAAAACTCAATCGGAAAGATACCGCGGAGACTTTTTACAAACGGTCCAAGGGGGTATGGCAACTGTGGAGTCGGAGCGCCCGTTTGTTCTCCATGAAAAAGAGCAACGGCGAGCTGGTCACAGATTACGATCTCCGCGTCAGACAGGAACAGGACATCTACAACTCCCCCGCCTGTTATGAAGCCACTTCTGCGATATGGTCCCTGTGCGTATTCCATGACTTTCCCGGGCTGATCGAAAGAATCGGCGGCCCGGAAGCATTCCGGGAATATCTGGATTGGGTCTGGGAAAATCAATGGGGCATGAAAGAGATCAAGATGCATATTCCCCACCTTTATTCCGTGGCGGGATATGCCGATCAGACCGCGGATCGGGTTCATGAAGCCCTGGAAAAAAGTTATTCTCTGGAATACAACGGTCTCCAGGACGATGAGGATGCGGGATGTCACAGCGGATGGTTTTTGTGGAACAGCATTGGATTGTATCCCTTGATCGGACATGATTTTTATATTCTGATTCCGCCAGTATTCACGGAAACCGAAATCAAAATGGCAGGGAACGGAAAACTTCATATCTCGTCGGATACAACGGAAGGAAAAAAATATTTCAAATCGGTCGTAATCAATGGTCAAAATTTGGATCGTGCTTGGCTCAGACATTCTGAAATCGCAGACGGTGCCGATCTGCATTTGATTCTGAGCGATATCCCCTGCGGATTCGGAAATTCAAATCCACTGATGGATGAATTGAAAAAAATCAGTGTGTAATACTCAATCCTCTCCAACGCCGCTGTATCATCGAGAAAGCACCCAAGTTTGCGAAATATCTCCCGAAATAACCACGCTCCCGCGCCCCCGACTGTTTAGGTAGTGTCGTCAATAGTTTTAAATCCAAGCGGCAATGCATCTGATTTGCACCGCCGCAAGGAATGACGCTGTAGTCTTGGCATATCGCGTGGCAATTCCCCGCCAACGCTTTAATATCAAGAATGCATTTTCAACCCAATGCCGCAATTTATATAACTCCTTGTCATATTCGCGCTGAATTTTACGATTTTTACGTGGCGGAATAACCGTTTTCATTCCGGCTTTTTCCGCCTTTTCCATGATCTTGTCAGAATCGTAACCGCGATCCGCCAAAAGAACTTCGGCCGCAATGCCGTCAATCAGCTTTTCAGCTTGTCCACAATCCGCTGCGGTACCTTTTGTAATAAAGATTCTGACCGGCACACCATGCGCATCCACGGCCAAATGTATCTTGGAATTGAGCCCCCTTTTGTCTTGGCCATATCTTGATTCCCGCCGCGCGCGCCGCTTCCGTGAGGGTGAACCTTGATATGACTCGCATCAATCATCAATAACTCAAACTCAGGATTGTCAATTAACTGCTCCAGCAACTGTTCCCAAACTCCCTTGTCGCGCCAACGACAAAAACGACGATGAGTGTTTTTCCAGTCACCATAACTCGGCGGCAAATCACGCCATGGGGCACCAGTTCGCAAAATCCAGAAGACTGCATTGATAAATTGCCGGTTGTCTCGGGCATTGCCACCCCAAGTGCCTTTGCGCCCAGGCAACAATGACTCCATCTTTCTCCATGACTCATCTGAAATATCGTGCCGCTCGTATGCATTCGTCATCTTTTGCACCTCCATTTTGACGTTTACATAATATAGCACACATCTATTGACGACGCAATCGTTTCAGGGAGACGGCTTTCCTTTTACCGTTGATCTGGAAACGGTAATACCATGTTCCGCCGCTGGTTTTCCGATACAGGGTTCCGGAATCAAGACGCATGGTTTCCTGTTGAGTTTTCTTCTTCATGAACTCATCCCTTCCGCGAATAACGTTTGCGACCGCATACGAAGCAATATAACGGAATCATGGAAGAACTCAACCGGTGCTGCCACCTTTTGCCACCTTTTTGAGGGGGTGAGGCTGAAAATGGTGCGCGGCGCGGGACTTGAACCCGCAAGCCTTTCGGCGCTGGGACCTAAACCCAGTGCGTTTGCCATTTCGCCAGCCGCGCCTGCCTGTCATGTCGCGTGTGGGCATAATATACCATGCCCGCGCAGAAAAACAAACTCCAATGGAATGAACGGTGTTTCAGGGGCGGAACCGGGGTTGAGTCTTTGAACGGAACTTCAGGATTCCGGGGCAAGCGGGAGGTAAGGCGGAGATTCTGCGCGGATATTCCGGCGGATCGTCCGGTAGTCCGGACACCAGTTTGTCACGAGCTTCCAGAACCGCGGGGAATGACTCATTTCGCGGATGTGGCAGAGTTCATGGATCATGATGTATTCCACCGCTTCAGGAGGCAGAAACAGCATCTGTGCGTTCAGCGAAATGTCTTTTCCTGGCGAACAACTGCCCCAGCGTCCTTTCTGATAACGGATCGTCAGGTCTCCAAACGGAATTCCGCATTTTTCCGAAGCTGCCCGGAGCAGGGGGGCAAACAGCTTTTCCGCCTTGCGGATCAGGTAGAGCCGCAGGGCTTCCTGCACCAGTTCCGGACACAGCACTTCGCCCGAAACCAGAATATGGTTTCCGTTTTCCTTCGCGCCGACCCAGCAGACAGGATGCCATTCATAGCGGATCGGAAAATGTTCGGCGGTCAATTTGAACCCGAAATCGGAAGGATAAAGCGCGGGCACGGTTTTCGGGGCGGCGCAGGAAACTTTTTTCAGCGTCCTTTCAAGCCACGGAATGCTTTTCCGGATGAACTCCCGCACTTCGGAGGTTCCCGTATGCGCGGGGAGCGTGAGGACCAGCGTCCGATCCTGTTTCAAGGTCATGCGGAGACGCCGCGCGCGCCGGGAGGGGGTGATCCGGCAGTCCACACGGGTTCCATCGGACAGAGAAATCGAATGGGTTTCACTCATATGATCTTTTCCGCGAGTTTCCTGGCGGTTTTTGCGATATGGTTCAAAAGATTCTGTTCCAGAGCGGAAGAATTCAGCCAGACCAGGGATAGCTGGATCGATCCGAAGAGTTCCTCCTGCGGGAGAACCGCCAGTTTGCGGTCGCGGAGGATCGATTCCGGAGGTCTGGCCATCAGGGCGATGCCCATGCCCATCTCGACATAATTTAGGGCCGCCTCGATGGAATTGGTGGAGACCGAGAATTCCGGGGTGATGCCGAACTGGGAGAGTCCCGCGAGGAGCTCCATGGTTCCTCCGGAATTTTCCTGAAGGGCGATCCAGCGTTCGCCGGGGAAATCGCTTTTGGGCCAGAAGCCGCGGACCGCAAAACGGTGTTTCGCGGGGACAACGAGAGCCATCGGAATTTTCGCCAGTTTCACCACATGGAGGGATTTGTTCTGCGTGGGGGCGGCGAAGGTGACGGCGGCGTCGACCTCGTTTTCCATCAGCATGGAAATGGCATGGCGTCCGTCCGCTTCGAAAATACGCGGCAGCAGCGTCGGATATTTTTCCACGACTTCACGGATCAGGAGCGGAAGATAATGGGAACTGATGATGGACGGACAGCCGATCCGCAAGGGAACGGCGGCCGTGTTCCGGAGAGTCGTGAGCTCGCTGTCGATGTTGTCGAAGAAGTGCGAGAGGAACTTCATGAGTTTTTCCCCTTCGGGGGTGAGTTCGAAGGGCTTGCGCCGGAAAAGGGGCGCGCCGATGTCGCTTTCCAATTTGCGGAGCTGGAGACTGATCGCGGGCTGCTGGATGCCGTAGGGGATGATCCGGACCGCGTTGCTGATGCCCCGTGCCTTGACGACGTAGTAGAACAGTTCCAGATGATGAAGATTGACGTTCATGAAAGAGTCTCCCCGAAGGAAAGGAAAGTTCCGTTTTGAATGGATTCGCGGATTCCATGCATGAGTCCCATGAAATAGGCGATGTTGTGGATGGTCAGGAGCCGCACGCCGAGGATTTCGTTGACGTTGAGGAGGTGGCGGATGTAGGCGCGCGAAAAGTTCCGGCAGGCATAGCACTGACAGCTTTCGTCGACGGGCGAGAAATCTTCGCGGAACTTGGCCGCCTTGATCGGAAGGGTTCCGCCGCCGCGGACAAACGCCGTTCCGTGCCGCGCGAGACGCGTCGGCATGACGCAGTCGAACATGTCCACGCCGCGCTTGACGCTTTCGTAGATCTGGCGCGGGGTTCCCACCCCCATGAGATAGCGGGGCTTGTCTTCGGGAAGCAGGGGCGCGGTCCAGTCGACCGCCTGAATCATTTCCTCTTCGCTTTCGCCGACACTAACGCCTCCGATGGCGAAGCCGTTGAAGGGCAGTGAGGTCAGGAACCGGGCGGATTTTTCGCGGAGGTCGCGATAAACCGAACCCTGGACGATCCCGAACATCTGCTGTCCGTCATGGAGGGGCTGGTTCCGGGAGATTTCCTCCCAGCGGTGGGTCAGTGCCAATGACTTTTCGGCTTCTTCGCGGGTGCATGGATAAGGGGTGCATTCATCGAACGCCATGACGATGTCGGAGCCGAGGGCGCGCTGGACGGCGGCGGATTCGACCGGCCCGAGAAAGAAACGGGAACCGTCGATATGGGAGGCGAATTCCACGCCGTCGGGTTTCATTTTCCGGAGTCCGGCGAGACTGAAAACCTGAAAGCCGCCGCTGTCGGTGAGGATGGGATGGTTCCATCCGGCAAAACGGTGAAGGCCCCCTGCCTTTGTGATGAGTTCCGGGCCGGGACGCAGCAGCAGATGGTAGGTGTTGCCCAGAATGATCTGCGTCCCAAGTTCTTCGAGTTCGAGGGGAGACATGGCCTTGACGGTTCCGCGGGTCCCGACGGGCATGAAGACAGGGGTCCGGATGGTGCCGTGAGGGGTTTCAAGGGCGCCGAGACGGGCCGCGCATTCCGTCGAACGGAAGGTGACGGCGAAATGGGAAGTTCCGTCGCTCATCGGAGAACGAACATCCCGTTCAGGACGGCGTCGATCTTGTCCTGCGGCGTGCCGAGTGTCAGGGCGATGGCGGCGGCGAATTCGAAGGAGACGCCGGGGCCTTTGGCCGTGACCGTGAGCCCGTCGCGTTCCACCCGGTTTCCGGTGTATTTCAGGTCGGGAATCTGCTGGTTGGTGCCCGGGTATCCGGTGATTTTTCTTCCCTTGGTGAGACCGGCCCGTTCCAGCGCGATCGGGGCGGCGCAGATGGCCGCGACGACTTTGCCGTGCTCCGCCATGAAATCAAGGGCGTCCGTGACCGCGGAACTATCGCGCAGATGGAGTGCGCCGGGGAGACCGCCCGGAAGGACGAGGGCGTCGGCTTGAGCCAGATCGGCGTTCCGGAAGAGGAGATCGGCAAGAATGGTCAAGCCCGCGGAGCTTTTGACGCGTTCCGAATTGAGTCCGGCCATCTGGACCTGAAACCCGAGGCGCTTGAGGACGTCGGCGGTAGCGACGGCTTCGGTTTCTTCAAATCCTTCCGCAAGAACAAGGATGATTTTTCCCGTGTTCATTGTTTTTCCTCCATTTTTTCGTATTTCCGGCGCTGGATTCCCTGCTGGTCGCGGATGTACATGATGACATCTCTGGATGTGGCAAGGTCGTCGGCACGGTTTCCGGTTTCATCGGGCTGGAGCGGGTCCGCGCCGCGGGCAATCAGGAGTTTCACGATGTCCAGATTGTTCTCCATGGCGGCCCAGATGAGCGGGGTGCGTCCATTGGCAAGCATCCCGTTCCGGACGAGAATCCGATAGGCTCCATGAACCTGAAGGACCCGGGTCGTTTTCAAGACCAGGGAAAGGTCGCGGTTGAGGGGGACGCGCTGGTCAAGAAGCTTTTCGACGACCTTGATGTCCCCTCCCTTGATGGCGGACTTCATCATCATCAGGCCGAGCGCCGGCCGCTGGTTGAGGTCGGGAACCAGATCCATCAGATAGAGAGCGACTTCCGTGTTTTTTTGTTCGGTGGCATGCATCATGGCGGTTTTGGCTTCTTCATCGAAGAGGGAGGAATCCGCTCCTTTGGAGACCAGGAATTTCACCGTTTCCAGAGAATTCTTATGGGCTTCGGCGGCGTGCATGAGCGGGGTGCGCTTCATATCATCCAGTCCATTGATGTCCGCTCCCGCCTGGAGAAGTTTTTCAGCGTTCTTGACCCGTCCTGTCCGGGCGGCTTCCATGAGGGGCGTCCGTCCGAAGGCTCCATGAGTGTCAGGTCTGGCTCCGGCTTTCAGGAGGATGTCCAGACAGTCGGAATGTTCCAGAGCGGCGGCGACGTGAAGGGGAGTATGTCCCCGGCGTCCGGCCAGATTGACGTCGGCGCCGTATTTGAGGAGCAGTTTGACGTAGTCGGGCTTGTCGATCAGGATGGCGAGAATCAGGGGAGTCGCGCCGTTGGAAACCATGTAATTCGGATCGGCTCCGGACTTGAGCGCCTCCTCAACCGTCTTGATATTGGGTTTCTTCTGAGTCAGGGAGTTGGTCAGCTGGCGGTCCCTCAAGGGGTTGTGCAAAGAGGCGCATGCCGTCAGCAGGAACATTCCGGCGAGACAAAGCGCGATGAGGGCATGACGGAGCGTATTCATTCTTTCTTCCTTTTGTCCGCGGCGGAGGAACGGAGCTGTCCGCAGGCGGCGCTGGATTCAAAACCTTTTTCCACTCTTACTGTTACAGGAATCCGGAGCATTTTCAAGGTGTTTTCGAATTTTTTTATGACATCTTTGGAGGGGCGTTCGAAAGCGCCGTTGGCCTTGTTGTAGGGGATGAGGTTAACCTTGGCGTTGGCTTCGCCGGCGATCCGTGCGAGTTTGGTGGCCTGCTCGGCGGAGTCGTTGATGCCTTCCAGCAGAACGTATTCGAAGGTGAGGAGGCGTCCGGTAGCTTCCTTGTGGAGCTTGCACGCTTCGACGATGTCGCGGATGTCGCGCCGGTATTTGCCGGGAATGAGGAGAGCGCGGGTCTTGTCGTCGCCTCCGTGGAGGGAGACGGCGAGGTTCCACTGGCGGCCGTGTTTCGCCAGTTCGCGGATGCCGGGCGACCAGCCGCTAGTGGAGATGGTGACTCTTCTCGCGGCGAGTCCGATGCCCTCCGGGTTGCAGATGGTTTCGAGGGCCGCCACGAGGTTTTCATAGTTCAGAAGGGGTTCGCCCACGCCCATGATGACGACATTGTCCGGCGCTTTGCCGACGAGACGGCAGCAGAGAAGATACTGTTCCACGATTTCCCCGGCCTGGAGGTCGCGGACGAATCCGGACGCTCCGCTGGCGCAGAAGGCGCAGCGGACCTGACAGCCCACCTGAGTGCTGAGGCAGAAGGTGGTGCGTCCGTCGAGGGACCCGAGAATGGCGCACTCGACTGTTTCACTGTCGGGCAGCGAGATCAGCAGCTTGCGGGAACCGTCCTCGGCGGTTTCCTCCTTTTCGATTTTGACCGTGCCGCAGAGGAAGTTCTCCCGGAGTTTTTCCTTTGTCGACGCGGGGATGTTGGTCATGTCCGCGGGGTCCGTGATCCACTTCTTCGAGATCCAGTTATAGATCTGACCGGCACGGTAAGCATTCTCGCCGGATTCTTTTATGAATGCGGAAAGCTGTTCCGGTGAAGCGGTTGCGAGAAACTTTTCAGAAGCGCATGTTCCGGATGTCATCTTCCTGTCCGTCCTTTCTCTCATTGAGAGTTCCTT
>CAYWZD010000052.1:0-15034 GCA_964462755.1 uncultured Victivallales bacterium
ATTATCAACAGGACGGCGCGGAATATGTGGAGTTTACCGGGCTTCCCGGAATGGACGCCCGTGGAAAAAGATACGACAATATCCGCTTCAGCCTGAAGCATGAGTTCCACTCCGACGGCACGGCTTTCACCACGGCTTTTTTTCTGCTGGACAAAGGTCTCACGGGAAAAATCACCCGGTGCGAACTGAAATATGAAGTTGCTTTCCCTGAATTCGACGAGTTGCGCTGGTCGTTCTTTCCTCAATACACGGAAATCGACGCATCCATCATTCAGGCACTGAACCATTCCCGCTATCTGCCCGCTGGAGACAACCGTACCATGGAAAAGGGACTCTTCGCCATGACCGGTTTTTATGCCCGGAGAAATGCCGGACCTTCCCTCTATGCCGAATTTTTTGTGGAAGGCGGCAATTCCGTCTCCGGAAAGAAGGATGAGAATGCATCCTCCATCCAATGGACCACCCCGGAAACCGCCCGGATTTCATGGAATTTCCAGACCGTTCCGACTGACGGCTTCTACTGGCGGAACCAGTGGGGCTGGGTAATTCTCCCCGCCTGCCGGAAACGGGTTCATCCGCCTTTTACGATGTATCATCTTCAGGACAACATCCACCGCTATCCGAACGCCGCCGAAACGGAGGCAATCATCGCCGCCAAACCCGACATCGTCGTTTTCCATGAATCCTGGCGGCTGGATGCCCAGAACGGAGGCGTTCCTTTCGATGCAAAAAAGTTTCGCAGTCTTTTGGAAGATTTTCACCGGCACGGAATCCGGGTCGCCGTCTACATCCGCGGCAATGAGATTTCCGTCCACGAGGACGCCTGCCGCTGGTTCAATCAATATCTCCGGCGCGATTTCGACGGCCTCTACATGGACTACGGCGGCCCTTTCTGCGAAATTGTGAAGCCCGACGAGGCGTTTCCGGGAGGGAGAACCCTGTTCCGGGAACATTATCTCAAGCTTCGGCGCCTCCGCGAAACAATCGGTCCCGACGGCATTTTCTACTCCCACACGGGCCCCTTCTATTCGGCGCTTGGGATGAATTTCGTGGACGGCTACACCTCCGGCGAAGGAGAACGCGGGCTTCTGATCCGAGGCAGGAATATTCACGAATACTATTCCATGGCAGCGGTCTCCCCGGGCACCCTTTGGTCCGCGGCGTTTCCGGAATACAGCTCCGCGAAGATCGTTCCATTTCTGGCGGCCGCCGGACAATATCCGCATTCTCCGCTCGGGACGGCCGCGCACTCCTCCTCTCTTGCCCATCCTCAAGTCCCCGAAATCAATGACCTGAACTTCCGTCCGCTCTGGAAACTCTGGAGCACGTTCCGGGACGAGAAAAACATCCGCTATCTTGCCGACTTCAACAGTTCCGGCGTATTCACGTCCGATCCGAAAACCGGACATTATCTGATGATCTCGGAAGACGGGCGGAAAGCCGTTCAGATTCTTGCCAACTTTTCCGATACGGCACGGGAAATTTCCACCGGGCTGAATTTGTCAGGATACGATTTCACGGCAATCCCCGGCAAAACGATCCGCTTCGACTCGGAAAGAAAAGCCTTCCTTTCTGACGACTCCGGGACCGTTTATCTTGATCCTCTCGGAGTCGCGGGAGTCCTTTACTGTCCGAAGGAAAACCTGAATGATATGACGGCACGTCTGTCGGAGGAAGAACCTCCGTTGAGCGAACCCGCCCGTGCATGGCTTTCCGCGGTCGAAAGGCAGAGACAGCTCCGGGAGAATCCGCCGAGAGGAAAACAACTCTTCCTCCGGGCGGTGATTCCGGGAACCCTCTCTCGCGCTTCCTATGAAAAATCCCTGCTGGACGACCTGTTCGACATCCGTCTCCATCTGCAGAAGCAGGAAAAAGACGGTTCCTATTCCTCCGTATGCTGGATCGGCAAAAATGCCTGTACGAAGGAATGCGCAGATGATTATGTGAAGGAATCCGACGTTCCATCCGCGGCCGTTCCGCTCCACGAACTGCTGGGGCACGGCCTCCATCACCTCAGGCTTACCAGTCTTCATCAGGGGGAGCCGTTCTATTCCTTCGTGAAGGTCCTGATCACGGATGAACACGGGAAGGTGTCCGAAATTCTCTTTTACAACGACATCGAACCGGATCGTGCGAATCTGAATTTCTCCATCCGTCTGTAAACGGCCCTTTGCCGCATCCACCCCGCCGGAGCCAAAGCCGGAGATGTCTTGAAAATTGAGTTGTATTGAATCATGCTTACTATTTCTTCCAATAGGTAGAAAGACCGCTGCGAAGAGGTTACGCATAACCAAAGACTAATTCAAAGGTCATCGCTTCACGGAAATTGAGGTTGACCTCTTCGGCCATAAACTCCGCAGTCATTTCTTCGTCTTTGCTGAACCCGTTGTAAAATTCCGTTGTTTTCGGGGCAGACGTAGCCTTGTTTTGCTGGTATACCGAATTGCCGTTTTTCCTTGAAAATCGATTTTTTTTCGAAAACAGGGTTGCAAAATCCAAAAATCCGATTATAATTAAAAATAAGCTTTCAAAAAGCATTTTTTTTGAAACAATATTCACAAGCGCTTGTGAAAAGAAAAAAGAGGTTTCCGAATGGTGACGCTGAAAGATATTGCCGAAAAAACAGGTTTTTCCCTTTCCGTGGTTTCCCGTGCGCTGAATCCGAATCCGGACCAGAAAGTGGCGGATGCCACCAAAGAGAAAATCGAAGCGGCAATGCGGGAATTGAACTACCGCCGGAATCATGCCGCCTCACAACTGGCCCGCGGACGCAGTGCGGCGGTCGGTGTTTTTCTGCCGAACTACGGATATTCCCTGATTGCGGATCTGATGATCGGTATTTCTGAAGAAGCGGCGGCGAACGATTTTCAATGCAATTTCTACTTCGGGCTGGACAGTCGGGATTATCTCAACTTCATCCATTCGGTGAAAGACACCGGAGGTTCCGGGATCATTTCCTATCAGATGCATAATGATTTCTTCGAAGAAGATGCCGGTGCGGCGGTCGAAGAATATGGGCGCCTTGGCGGAAAAATCCTGCTTTTGAACTCGCCGAAACGTGCAGGAGCATATTATTCATCCATGAGTATCGACAACTATGGGGCCGGGCGTATGGTGGCGGAGCATCTTTGTTCAAAAGACTGCAAACGATTCTGCGTCCTGACGCCTTCTCCCTCCTGGCAGATGGAACAGCGCATGTCCGGTTTTTCCGATTGCCTGCGTGAAAAAGGAATCAAAACGGAGGTCTACGTGATCCCGTCCACCTGGTTCCACCAGTATGGCTCCATTGATCTTGGCGAGCTGACCCGCGGACGATGCAGGACGGGCATTTTCGCTTTGAACGACTATCTGGCGATGGATACCATCCGGGTTTTTGGGAAAGCCGGCCTGACGGATGCGGTCGGGCGGGATTATATGCTTGTCGGACATGACAATATTCCAGGATGCCAGTATACGCTTCCGTCTTTGACGACCGTGGAACAGTCGTTCCGGGAACTTGGCCGCTGCAGTATGGAAAAACTGCTCCGGATGATGACCGGCTCCAGTTCAAAAACTTCGAAATTGCCGAAACCGAAACTGGTTCTCCGGGAAAGCGCATAATTCATCGGGAAAGGTTCTGAACATGAAATTCAAAGACCGTTTGTGGATCTGGGGACAGAATGCCGGAAGTCATCATCTGGTTCCGTGCTTCCATCTCCCTGGCGTGAACCGGATGGATTCACTGGAGGGATGTGAGTATTTCGGGATCCCGAACTGCTGCCGGGTTGTCCTTCCGGCCGGCCCCGAACCGCCGTTCGACCGCGAAAGTGAAAAACTGTCCTCCCTGCGGAGTGTAGTATGGTCCGCGGTCGGTGCATGCGGAGTTTCCCGGAATGACCGTGATGGCAGCGATCTGGACGAGGTTCTGCGTCAGGCGGAATTGTTTCCGAATATCTCCGGAGCGGTTCTGGATGATTTTTTTGCCTCTCCTGAAACTCTTGCGTCCGGGGGGCCGATGGTTCGGCATTCTCTGGAGAGTCTGAAGTTCATGCGGGATCGTTTACACTCATTTCCGGAGAGGAAACTGGATCTCTGGCTGGTCTGGTATGACTATCAGCTGGAATATCCTGTGAAGGAATTCTTGGATTGCTGTGATGTGGTCACCCTTTGGACTTGGAATGCTTCAGACCTTCCGGGACTGGAGAAAAATCTTGCGAAGGCGCGAAATCTTGCATCGCGAAAGCGCTGTTTTGCCGGCATCTATATGTGGGATTATGGCGCAGGAAAACCCATGACCGTGGAAGAAATGCGCTATCAGTGCGAAGTCTGTTACGACCGGATTCGCGCTGGAATACTGGATGGAATGATTTTCTGTTCCAACTGCATCGCGGACCTGGGGCTAGACGCGGTTGAATGGACGAAACGATGGATTCATGAAAGGGGAGGGGAAGAGTTTTGAGAATGAAATCGGAAAAAAGATTGTTGATAATAAATCCAAAAAAGGAAACGGAGGAAAGAACGATGAAATCGATTCAACGTGCCCATTCGAGATTCACATTGATAGAGCTTTTGATTGTGATTGCAATTATTGCGATTCTCGCATCCATGCTGCTGCCGGCGCTTGCCAATGCACGGAACAAGGCGCGTGCCGTCAACTGTGTTGGAAACATGAAACAGCTGGGGCTGGCGCAATTCGGTTATCTGAACGACTACAAGGAAACTTTTCAGGCGCTGGACTATGGAGGAAGCAACCTCTGGCCGTGGATGGCGGCGCTGTATCCGTATTATATGTCGGGACGCAATCCGGTCGTGCAGTACGGCGTGTATATTCTGGAGCGTGGGAAGACGTCGCTGCAGTGTCCCACCCAGATCGACTGGACCCGTGCTGCGACCTATGCCTCGTACGGATACAATCATACCGCGTTGGGGCGTTCCAACTACGCGGCCTACAATTTTTACGGTACAATGGTATATTATCCGGCAAAAATGAGTCAGCTTTTCATTCCCAGCCAGCAGGTAGTTTTCACGGAAACCTGGTTCGACTCAAGCACACCGGCCTATCGTTCGCTGGGACACTACAGTCTGGAACAGTCCCGCCTGTGTTTCCGTCATTCCCGCCGAGCCAACACCTTGTATGCCGATGGGCACGTGGTTCCGGAAGACCAGGCGTATCTCTGGATGACCGATTCCCGCTACTATCCGCTCAACGGCACCCGCGACAAACGTCCGATGGTCTATCGCGCCGCCAACAACTGGGCCGCACAATACGGATATGGGCCCTATTTGTAAAAAACGTTTGCCTTTTGTCAGCTTGAGATAATGCAAAAGAAAGGATTTTGAAGCATGAAATGGATGTATCTTGCCGCGTTGTTTGTTCTGTCCGTCGCGGGGACGGCCGGATCGGAACCTTCCGGAAAACTGATCGTGAAAAATGGAGAAAGCGTTTCCTTCCTCGGGGATTCCATCACCGGACTCGGTTCGGCCAAGACTCCCTATCTGGGCTATATTCATCTGGTTCAGGACGGGTTGAAGCAGGATGGGGTGGAGATCCGGATCATGCCCGCTGGAAAAGGAGGCGACAAGTCCAGCGGAATGCTGGCTCGCGTGGACCGGGATGTGCTTGCCTATAAGCCATCCTGGGTGACCGTAAGCTGCGGAGTGAATGATGTCTGGCACGGAGCCAATGGGGTTCCTCTGGAAGATTATAAGAAGAATATGACCGCGCTTGTGGACAAGTTGCTGCGTTCCGGATGCAAAGTCCTGCTGATGACGGCATCCGTCATCGGCGAAGATCCCGAAGCTCCGAACAATGTCAGGCTGAAAGAATACAATGCATTCCTACGGAAGCTGGCGGCGGAAAAAAAGATTCCCCTGGCGGAGGTGAACGAGGCTGTCTGGAAGGAAATTCGTTCTCCCGATCTGGCGGAAATCAAGGGGCTGAAGGTGACGGTTGACGGTGTCCACATGAACGGTGCAGGCAACATCGCGATTGCATCCGCCGTGCTGGAAGGGTTTGGCATGTCGCCATCGAGAATCGCTGAAATCCGAAAGGAATGGGACCGGAACCTGACTTCGTTCGAAGGGCGCGCGATTTATCTGACGCGTGCGCAATATGTGGCTCTTCAGAAAGAGGCGGATCGGGCAGGGGCCCGTTCGGTGAACGAATTCATCAAGAGTCTTGTTCTGAAACACCTGAACCAGAAATAACGGGAAAACGGAGGAGATGAATGAGAACGGTGTTGATTCTGTTCTGTCTGGCTTTTTGTGCGGCAGCCGGAGAAATTGATCTGTTGAAAGTCGAAACGGAACAGTCGTCCGGGACTTTTTCCGGGGCTTATCCGCTGGGCGCGATGCTTAAACCTTATCGCGGTGGATATATGTGGAGCATTCCGGAAGGACGCGGTTCCAGTATTGTGAACTTGAAACCGCTCCGGGTGAAACCGCTGACCCGGTATTCCCTGGAGTGGAAGCTGGAACCTTCACAGTTCATGAAGATTCTGGTGCAGACCCGTTTTCCGCCCGCGGCGACTGCGCTTCATCTGCTGACGTTTGAGAACAGTTCGGCGTACATGGACATGCAGAAGGAACTGATCACCCCCGCTGGAGCGGACCGGATGGAACTTGAAGTCGTTCTTTTCGGAATTTCGCTCAAACCGAAAATGAACATCGGGTTCATGTCCTCCATGAAACTCCGTGAAATCGGCCCGGTCGAACTGAATCCGGCGCTGGAAAAGTGGTATGGGAAGAACCTTCTTCCTGTCGGAAATTTTGAAAAGTTCAATCTCGGGGAAAAGAATCTTGCCGCTCTGGGAATGATGCCGTTCGGAGGCAAGCCGTTTGCCGCCGAGGTTGTGAAACGCGAAGGACGCAATGTGCTCAAGGTAAACTATGCGCCCGGCGATTTTCAGTATGTGACATGGTTTACACCGGAACTTCCGCTGTATGGCTCTGCTGCAACTCTTCGGTGCCGTATTCGGGGCAAGGGGCGCGTCCAACTCATGGTCTGGTGGAACCGTCCGAATTTTCACACGATTTTCAAGCATTTCGGATTTTTTGAACTCAACGATTCATGGCAGGAATGTCAGATCGGCATCGGATGCGACGATCCTTTGACACAAAAGGCCGCAGTTGCCGTTGCCTGCCGCGATAATCCGGCGGAGTTTGAGATTTCCGATATCAGCCTTGTTGTCGACAATCCGCAATCCACATCCAATCAAAATAAAACAGGAGAAAAAAAATGAAACAATGTCTGCCTGCCCTTCTTGCCGTTTCCCTCGCGGCACCCGCTTTTGGCGATAACCTTTTCCGTGACGGCGATGCCGAAGGAGCGAACAGCTGGACTCCCGCGGTCGTTACGGTCGTAAAAAACGACAAACATGCCGGTTCGGCGGCATTCAGCCTCAAAAAAGCCGCCACGACAGTTCAGTCCGTGCTGATCCCGGTCAATCCCGCCGGAAAATACAGACTGTCGGGTTTTCTGAAGTCCGCCGATCCCAAAAATTTGAGCACAACCTGTTTCGGACTGGCCATGTTCGACGGCAATAAAAAGCTGATTCAGAAAACAAATGTAAACCCGATTCAGGGAACGGAAACCGAACTGGCCGCGCCCGCCGCCAAAGGAGCCATGGAAATTCTGGTCAAGGACGCTTCCCAGTGGAACAAGCGGCGCAGCGAACGCACACAGGTTGCTTTCCACGTGAAACCCGGGTATGCCGATCTTCCGAACTTCGATGTCACCAGTCTCCTTTCGCGCGTGAAAAAGACTTCCGACGGCAAAGCCTGGGAAGTGAAGTTCGACCGTCCCCTCCTGAAAGATTATCCGGCAGGAACGCCGGTCCGGCAGCATACGTACGGCGCTTCTCTGGATTGCTGTCTTGCCTACCGCTCCGTTCCTGCCGTCTGGACCCGTTATTCCGCGGAAATCGGCGTACAGGTTCCGGTCGGAGCTCCGGATAAGCAATTCTGGAACGGTGTCAATTACGTGGCGGTTTATTTTATGGCGGACGCCTCGCGCAAGGGGGCGGAACTGCTTTTCGACGATATTGTTTTTGAAGAAGTGAAATGAAGGTGCTGTCATGAACCGTAAATTATTTCTGATTTTCAGCTGTGCGTTCCTTTTCGGGTTCGCGACCGCGGCGGACGACAAGCCCGAATGGGCGGGGAATTCGCTCGGAAAAGAAGCGCTCACGCCCGATTACATTGATCCCGGACATACGCCGATTCAGGTCAGCGGCGACACGGTGACCAGCGGATTCAAAAAGATGGCGATGGACAAGTTCGGACTGCCGAAAATGAGCTCGTGGAAAGAATTCCAGATTCTCAAATATCCGGTGCGCCTGGTGTTTGAGGATGACCGGGCGCAGGTCCGTTTCCGCGAGGGAAAATTCTCTCTGGAGAAAGTCGGTAAAAATGCCGCCCGGGGCAATGCTGTTTTCGAGGCGGCGGGGATGCGTTTTGAAGTGGACAGCCGGTTCGATTTCGACTTCACCATCCGTTACCGGATTACGGTTACGCCGGTCAAGGGGGTCGTAACGGTCAAAAAGCTTTCCCTTGTTTTTCCGATGAACACTCCGCACGACGAAGAAAAACTGGTGATGTACTATGCCGAAGGACCGGACCGGCCGGAGTCTGGACTTGAAGCGCAGAAACGCCGGGTTCATCTTACGATCAAAGGAGGCGACTACCGTGCGGTCGAGCCCGGTTTTTGCTCGCTTTTCTGGATCGGAACCACGAACTGTGGAATGTCATGGAACTTTGAATCGGCAAAGGATTGGCATCCGGTCAAGGGCAACGAAATGACCTACGATCCCGGAACAGGCAATTTCATGCTGAACCTGATCCAGAAAAGCACACCGGTTTCCAAACCGCTGGTCTATGAATTTTTCCTGACACCCACCCCGGTAAAAAACATGCCGGAAAACTGGCGCACCTGGAATTATGGCTGGCGCGGGACTCCCGAACAGAAGATCGATCGCAAGCTTTTCAACCAGCTCATTTACTGGTCCAGCACGTTCCGGATCGACGGAGGCGAATCTTTCAACAATCTTTGGGCACGGGACATGGAACAGCTCAAAGAAGTCGCCGATTCGGACAAGGGGATGCACAAGGCCGCATATTTCATTCCGCAACTGGTCACCAGCCAGGTTGCCCATGAGGATGAGGAAGGCAATGTGTTCGTCATGCGCGATTCCTGTCTGGAAGAACTCTGTCAGAAATATTACCGCGCCCCCGGAATGAAGGGTAAGAAACTGGATCTTCCCGAGGATGCAATTTTTTTCAAGACGATGGCCGAACGCCAGAATAAACTGGGCAAGAATTATTTCCAGAAACACAAATGCGTGGCCAAGTCAACCACGTGGGACGTAGTTTTCGCACCGCCGATCGCCGATCATATGGTGTATACCCTCAATGAGTTTGTCAAAATCGGCGTGGGCGGAATCTATTATGACGGCATCAATCCCCAGCAGAATTATGCCGATTGGGCCGCCTGGACCGATCCGGACGGTGCCAAACGTCCTTATTTCCATTTTGAATGGCAGCGCGACCTTCTCAAGCGGATGCGTGCGGTGGTGAAAAAAGCCGATCCGGACGAAGTCATCGTGGCACACCAGTCGGGCACGCGTCCCGCCTCGACTCTTTCGCTCTGCGACGCCATCATCCCCGGAGAAACCTTCTTCTACTGGTATCACGATCCTGAAAAACGGGACGCTTCCCAGGACGGAGATTTCTACTACGCCCATATCGTCGGCGACATTGATAACCTGAAAGGGGAATTTTTCTACCGCCAGTGGGGGGTTCCGCACATTCTTCTTCCGGAAATCCGCGGCCGCAACGGACGCATTTTTCCGAAAGCCGCCCGCGGCACCCGGACGATGCTGGCCCATACGCTTCATTTCGACATGCTTTATTTTCCGACCATGTGCGATGTGAACGAGATTTACAAGATATACCGCATCCGCAACGAATTCGGCATGGCTGGCGTGGAGTTTGTTCCTTACTGGGAAAACAGCCAGTTCCGGACGGACAATAAAAACATCAAGGCGAGTTATTACAAAAAAGACGGCCGCTGCATGCTGATCGTTTCCAATCTTCAGTTCAGTGACGCCGAATTCAAGGTCACCCTTCCGAAGGGGATTTCCAAAGTCCGTGAAATGCAGCGTAAAACAATGATCCCCGTGAACGACGGCACGTTCGGCGACAAGCTCCTTGCGTATGACTTTGCCATTTATGAGATCGGAGAATGACGATGAAAAAATTCACACTTTTTCTTCTTCTCGCTGTGACGGCAGGAGCCGGGTGGAGTTCCGAAGAAACGGAGAAACCGGTCTGGGCCGGAAATAAACTCGGTTATGAGGCGCTTGGCACCGACTATATCGATCCCGACCACGCTCCGCTTCTGGTTTCCGGCGATACCGTGGTGAGCGGCAATAAGAAGATGGCGCTGGACAAATTCGGACTGCCCCGGACCAGTTCCTGGCGGGACTATCAGATTCTTCGCGCTCCGGCGTATCTCAAGCTGGATTCCGCCGTGCTTCGGCCAGACCGCTTCACTCTGGAAAAAGTCGGAAAGAATTCCGCTCTTGGAACTGCGGTTTTCGAGGCGGAAGGGCTGCTGTTTGAGGTTACTTCGAAATTCGATTTCGACTTCACGATCCGCTATACGGTTACTGTGACGCCCCTGAAAGAGGCGGTTGCGGTGAAGCACCTGTCGCTTGTCTTTCCCATGAATACAAAAGCGCAGGCCGAAAAACTGGTCATGTATTATACGGAAGGTCCGGACCGCCTGGAGTCCGGGCTGGAAGCTCAGAAACGGCGTGTCCACCTCACATTGAAGGGCGGAGACCCCCGGAAGATCGAGCCCGGCTTCTGTTCGATTTTCTGGGTCGGGACCACCTACTGGGGACTTTCGTGGAACTTCGAGTCGGCGAAAAACTGGCTGGCGGTCAAGGGCAGCGAGTTGACGTATGATCCGGTTTCCGGCGACTTTGCCATGAATTGGATCAACAAACCGTCCACGGTCAGCCGGAAACTGACCTATGAATTCTTCCTGACCCCGACTCCGGTCAAGAATATGCCGAAAAACTGGCGCGCCTGGAACTATAATTGGCGCGGGACGACAACGCAGACGTTTGACCGCACGCTTTTTAATCAGCTGATCTACTGGTCGAGCATCTGGCGCGGGTTCGGATACAATCAGCTCGGCATCCGAAACCCGGAAGAAGTCCGGAAAGCCGCGGAGATGGACAAGGGCATGAACAAGGCCAACTACTATATCCCGCAGCTCAATACGACTACCGAGGTTTTCGAGGACGATGAAGGAAACGTGTTCGTTCTGGAAGACAAATATCTCGAAAAACTCTGCGGGCAATACATCCGCTGGTCCGGCCCGCCTCCGAAAAAACCGGAAATTCCATCGGATGCCGTTTACTTCAAATCCGTGGAGGAGCGCAACCGCAAGATCGGGCCTCAGATCACCCCCAACAAGAAATATACAGCCCGTGGGCGCACCTGGGATGTGGTCTATGCTCCGCCGCTGGCCGATCACATGGTCTATGCCCTGAACGAATTCATCAAACTTGGCGTGGGAGGCATTTATTACGACGGCATCAATCCGCAGCATACCTATGCCGCATGGGCCGCATGGACAGATCCCGACGGCGACAAGCGTCCGGTTTTCCACTTCGAATGGCAGCGGGAACTCCTCAAACGCATGCGGTATCTGGTCAAGAAAAACGACAAGAACGAAATGGTCACCGCGCACCAGTCGGGAACGCGTCCGGCTTCGACGCTGTCCCTCTGCGATGTGATCATTCCGGGAGAGACCTTCCACTATACGTATCATGAGCCGGAAAAACGCGACGCATCTCCCACCAGCGAGTTTTATTACGCACATATCGTCGGAGATATCGACAACCTGAAGGGGGAATTCTTCCATCGCCAGTGGGGGGTTCCGCACATTCTCATTCCGGAAGTCGCCAGCTGTATCCGCAAGCCCGGTCCCAACAAGATCACGAAGGGAACCCGCACCATGCTTGCATACACACTTCACTTCGACATGCTTTATCATCCGACCATGTGCGATGTGAATGAAATCTATAAAACTTACCGTATCCGCAACGAATATGGCATGGCCGACACTCTTCAGGAGATGGTCGAATTCATTCCCTACTGGGAAAATAACGCGTTTGTTTCCGACAATCCGAACATCAAGGTGAGCTATTACGACAAAATCAAGGAACAGGAGCTGTACACCAGTTATGACATTTCCAAGAAATATCTGGTGATCGTATCCAATCTCCAGTTTAACGATTCGGACCTGAAAATCTCCCTCCCGAAAGAGATGAAGAAAATCAAGGTCCGCGAGATGCAGACGAAGAAAGAAATTCCCCTCAAAAACAATAAGATTGAATACCGGCTGCCCGCATACGATTTCGCCATTTTCGAAGTAACCGGCGAATTGGACGAAAAACGCGGCACCTGGTGATTTTCATGGAAAGGATGAAAATGAGTCTCAAGAAAATAACCGGCACTTTTGTGGACGGAGTCGCCTCGGACATTCCCAGCAACAACTGGACCGCGGACGACTGGAAAATTGAATTCGACAACTTCAAAGCCCTCGGCATCGATACGGTCATCATCATCCGCGTCGGATTCCGGGACAGCGCCATGTATCGTTCCGAAGTCATGAAAACTTCCCTGTATGAGGATCCCGATCTGATCGAAATCATGCTCCGGGAAGCCGAACGGGTGGGCATTTCCCTTTATATCGGCATGTTCGACACCATGAACTACTGGCCACGCAACGATTGGCAGAATGAGGTCGCAGTCAACCGTGAGCTCATTTTCGAACTGCGTGAACGCTACAGCGCATTTTCCGCCTTCAAAGGCTGGTATATGAGCCACGAGGGGAGCCTTCATACCCATCCAAACCAGATATGGAAACCTTTATGCGAAACCATCCGCTCATTTGACAAGACGCGTCCGATCATTGTTTCTCCCCGGTATCACGGAAAGAAATGTGATGCCAACTGGCCGGTTCCTCCGGAAGTTCATGCGCGGCATTTCGATTATCTTCTCGGAGAGATGGACGGCTTGATCAGCGCGTATGCCTTCATGGACGGACATGTGGATTTCCGCGATCTGGAATCCTATGTGAAAGCCACATACGATGTTTTCAAAAAGCACGGCATTGCCTACTGGTCGAACCTGGAAACCTTCGACAGGGACATGCCATGGAAATTCCCTCCGATCGAATGGAGCAAACTCCGTTTCAAGCTGGAAACCGTTCAGCCGTATGTGGAAAAGATTATCACCTTCGAAGCCCCTCATTTTCTGAGTCCGAATTCTCTTTTCCCGTCCGCCCGTAAATTGCACGAACGTTACAAATGTTATCTGAAAGAAAAATCTGCAGATTGATGACGGAAAGCGGCAAGGAGATTTGTTCCCGCCGGAGAAGGTTCCGGCGGAGAAAAATACTTCAGAAACGTAGCAGCGTAGCTGAGAAAAGTCTCGCAGGAGTCCCCCTTGTCGTGAACTGATTTTGATTCGAGACGGAATGCGTTCGACAAATGATTGAAGCGGTGGCGTGGAATTGCAACTCGCTATGCCAAGGAGTATTACAAACTATTGACGACACAACCTGCGATCCTGTCAATTTTTTGTTTTGTCTTTCGCGGAACTCATTTAGGACTCCTTGAAATTACCTCGTCATAATTCGCCGGTCAAATTATTCTGAGATTGTCTATGCCAAACTCTACCATGCAATAATCATCATTCCAACCGCTGCTGCGCCAGCCGCTGAAAAAAGCTCCCGTTTCTTTATAAAAGGAAGACGGGCCAACCCCATACGATTCTCCTTCCTCCAGGTGATGCGGTCCCAGCATATTGCGCAGACTGTTGGTCAGTTCAATCTCCAGATGATTCACTCCGGCATTCAGGATGCCGTCAAGCTCCATACTGTAAGGATGCCAGATCAGGGACCCGAGGTCCTTGCCGTTCAATCGGAATTTGGCGACAATCGCCTTTTCGCAATCGAAGAGCAGGCAGCGTCCGCTTTCATCGCCAGCCGCGACCTCGAAATCACGGCTCAGCGTAACTTTGCCACCGAAGAATGGCAATCCGGATTCATGAATCCGGTCCAGTTCGACTTCTTTGGGACGGCGGCAGAGCGTAAACCCGGGTTTCACCCGCACCGCCTCTCTTGTCAATGGCTGGAACTCATGTGCGGCGGTTACTCCGAAATCGCCTGCAAGATAGATCGCTTCGATTTCCATCAGATAGGAAAGCTTGTTCTTTTCCGATTCAAAAACTTTGGCTCGTTCCAGACACTCATAAACGTGGTCCGGCTGAGAAAATCGCGTCTTCAGCCGAATCGTATTTTCGCCGGATTTTACCAGCGGACGGATATCGAGTTTGCGGAAAGCCGGATCAAACTGGAATCCGGTGTCAACATATGGCACCGGCTTGCTGTTGACTAGCGCATCGAAGCGCTCCGGCATCTCCATGACCAGGAATAATTCATTGCCGTCGTAATCCTCCGCAACCTCGAATTTGAATTCCATTTCCACATCGACCGGACGTTTCAGTTTCAGTGCCCTGTCCTGGATATTCAACACATAGCCGTTATTCTCCTGTAGTTCGCCGTCAAACCAATATGAGCAGTAATCGAGCGTCAGCAGGTTGGCGGACATTGCCGTTAAACGGTATTTCCCATTCAGATCGACAGACGCCTTATCGCCGGACAGCGTTGCCGGGTTGCGTCGGCAGAGCTCGACTTCAGTCGTCAACGTCCTTGTTCGGCCGGTGCGCGATACCAATACGAGGTCGCCGCCCGGCGCAAAACAATGAGGCAGACAGCATTTGTCATTGACCCTTTTGAAGCAGACCGGAGAGAAGCGGCCATTCGCCGGATCGAACCGTTCCACAGCATCGCCGGGAAGATAGATTTCCGAGCCATATCCATTCTGCAGGTCGTTGTTGACAAAATAATAGACGGTTGCAGGAGTCCCATCCAGATTGGTGAAATAACGGCTGGTAAAAGCGATTTCGCCCAATT
>CAYWZD010000053.1:0-15026 GCA_964462755.1 uncultured Victivallales bacterium
CGATCGTGAGACGAAGACATTCATCTCCTTCCGGCGCTTCGAATTGAGTGCGGTAGCATCCGGTTCCGGCGGCGCCGGCAAAGGCGGGATGCACATCGAAGCATCCGGGGGCAGGGAGCTTCAGGAGGCGGGCTGTGGAATTGTGCGGCTCAACGCCCTTTTCCGGCATCATTTCGGGACTACGCCCGTGGCATATCATGTGCGGGAACGTTTGCGGGAGGCTGAGGAGCTTCTTCTTGATACGAATCGTTCCGTCAAGAAAATTGCCTCGAAAGTGGGGTATTCGAGCGCAATCTATTTTTCCAATGATTTCCGGAAACACCTTTCCTGTTCTCCGCGCGCCTACCGGAACGGCATCCGGAAAGATTCCTCGAAAACACAAAGCTCAACACGCTTCTGGACTCGGCTCGGAAGCCGATGATTCCTCGCACTCAGCGGATGACGGTGCCGCAGGCAATGTCGCCGTACCGTCCGATCGGATCGAACTGAAGTTTGGAAGCGACGGTCAGCATTTCATCCAGTTCCGGCAGACGGTCCGCCTTGCCGTCGGAAATTTCCGTGAGGCGTTTCCGCAACTCGTCCGTTCGGGCAAGCTGTCCGGCGAGACGCGTCTGGATGGCTTCGAGTCCGAACGGTTTGTTGTGATGGTGCCACATTGCCGTAAAAGCGGAGATGAATGATTTGAGCTGCTTTCTGTATTCTGAGACGTCAGGCAGGCATTGTCCGAAGTTTTTGCGCGGATTTTTCGAGCGGCAGGCGGCAATGAGTTTCCGTGCCAGCGTCATTTTCGAGATCAGCGCCCTTGTCAGGGAAAGCGCAAGGACGAGATTTCCGCCATCGCCTTTTTTCGGTGCATTTTCGAGCTCGGGCAGCGCTTTTTTCAACCCGTCGAGAAGGCTGTCGAACGAATAGGCGGGAGCGCGGCCCTCGCCGGAAAGTCCCTTGATTGACAGCTGATTGCCCAGATAAAGCATCATGAGCGGATCGTCGAAAATCACGGACGGCAGGTTCATATAGGAGAGCTTTGCCAGTGACATGACAGCGGAATAGGACGTGCCTCCGAACAGGAATTCGAATCGTCGAGCCAGACGTTTTTCATCGAGCGTGCCGGAGCCGAAGGCGAGCTCAGCGGAGTAGGCGAGACCGGCGAACGCGCTGTCGAAATCGCAGTAAGCGCCGTCATCGCCCCACATCGTCAGGTAGAATTCGCGCACATTTTCCTTTTTCGCGGCCCGGAGGAACGGGAAGAGCGTGTTTTCCGTATAGGCGTGATCATACCAGAACCGGTACCAGGTCCACAGACCGCCCGCGGCGACCGGTTCCTTTCCAAGTTTGCGGTGACGTTGAATCATACGACTGTAAAACTTTTCGTCCGTATGGTAATAGTCCCAGTAGACAAGCTCCACGTCCTTCGGGATCTCTTTGCGGATGGCGGGCGGGACTTCCGCCTCAAGATCGTAGTAATCGTGACGCGGGCTTGCGAACGTGAAGAACATGTCGGACCACATCATCGGCAGGAAGCCGTTTTTCCGGCAGAGTTCCCGGACTTTCTTCAGGTGTCGGGCGATGATTTCCAGCGGAGGAACTTCACCGTGTCGCTTCCGGTATTCCCCTGTTCCCACCGCGTGCGCTTCGTCCATTCCGACATGGATTTTCTTCGAACGCACAAGGCCCCGCCATGTGGCGAGCATCTTGTCGATGAGCTCGTATGTTGCCGGTTCTTCGGCGAGCAGTACGTTGTCGGTGTCGTGCACTTTTTTGAAGCCGGACCAGCGGAAAATCTGCGCCAGATGTCCCAGCGTCTGGATGCATGGAATGAGTTCGATTCCGAGCGAGGCGGCGCAATCGTCCAGTTCGCGGATTTCATTCGCGGAATAACGCCCGCGCATGAGCCCGAAAAAAGGTTCTCCGTCGATGGCGTAGATGTCTTCCAGATAGAACAGGACGGAGGAATACCCGAGGATCGCGAGCCGGATCAGATACGATTTCATGTGTTCAACCGTCATGACAGCGTTGCGTGAACTGTCCAGCATGATTCCGAACGTTTCGAAGGCGGCCTTTTCCTCTTCCTCCGGCAGGGTGTCCGAGAGGAGCTGTCCGACTGCCCGCAGAGCCAGATTCATGCGCCCGTATGTGATCGTTACGGTCTCTTTCGATCGAGTTGCCGTGCATCCGTCACCCCCCGGTTTCCGGCGAAACTCAAGCATGGGAATATGATTTTTTGCCGGTCCGCGGACAAGAGAGGGATACCGTCCGGAAAGGAGGGAAAGAGCGGCGGAAAGTTCTTTCGGGAGCTGTTCTGGAATATATTGGAAACGGATATTTTTCTTCATGGAATCGCCTTGTTTGGGTGGCCTTTTGGAAATCGTTCTGGTTTTCAGTTGCGAATCAGTAATATAGTCTTGATTTCGAATGGATGAAAGCGCAACTCGGAAGAAATCTTCTGCTTTTTGTTTTCAAGAAAGTCGCACTCGCAAAGCACGGTTCCCTGCGGTGATTCGATCCGGCATACGCCCTCCGTCCCTTCCGCCTCATAAAGCCGTGCGATGAAACCGGAACCGTCTTCCGCGGGTTTCACCGCCTCCAGCACGATCTGCGGGTTGTCGAGACGGAAAAGGGGCACGTCCGCTTTTCCCGGCAGGGTCCGGATTTTCGAGTTGAATTCCCAGGCGGGATGCACGACATTTTCCGCGCTGAATTCCGCGTGGGAACCGATTCCGTAGTGGAAATGGAACATCCCCTTGTTGCGGATGGAATCCGGATGCGTCCCGCCCATGAGAAGAGTCAGGGCGAGGGTTCCTTCCTCCGCGGAAACGCCGTATTTGCAATCATTGAAAAGAGCGAGACCGCGGCGGTTTTCGGAAAGATCACTCCAGCGGAGATTGCAGACCTCGAACCGCGCCTGTTCGAAGCAGGTGTTGCGGTTCGTCGGCCGCTGGATATGTCCGAATTGAATTTCATGCCGGGCAAAACTGCAGTTCAGATTCGTTTCGAACGCGGCTTTCAGCAGGGAATGTTCTTCGCGCCAGTCCACGACCGTTTCGAATTCGGCCTCCGCACGGTCGGCGAAGAAAATCATATCCTGTTTCAGTTCCGAACCGAACCCGATTTTTCGGACTGTCCTCAGACGGAATTCAAGCGGTCCGTCCGAGACCTTGCCGCAGGAAATTAGCTTTCCGTCCTCCTTCATGCAGGATGCCTGATCGCGCTCGATTTCCCAGTTGTCATATTTCAGCGGAAGGCTTTCTCCACAGAGAAACCGGTTGAAGACGCCGCCTTCCCGGACCAGTTCCGAATCGAGTTGTTTGTCGAACCAGCGGACGATCCGCATTTCCTTGTCGAATTCGAGCCTGAGAAGCGGTGTTTCGAGAGTGTGCCCGTCAAACTGGAAAGGTGATTCCGGAACGGCGGCGGGGGAGGGGGCATTCTTCCGGGAAGTGAGGCCGAGCGGGGAAAGCGTCAACCCCGCGATCGCCGTGTAGGTTTTGCCGTCCAGCGTTTTCGAAGTTTGCGTGACCGAGGATTCCGGAATGAAGTCGTCCGGCAGTTCCGTCCGGAACGTCCGTGTCGACGGATAAGGTGCGGGATTGAAGAAAGAGACGGTTCCTTCTTGTTGTGTGCAAAGGGATGTCAGTGCATCCTCCGTCATCTTCCCGGCTTCCCGGCGAACCTCTTCGAGTTCGGCGATGGTACGTTCGTTGACCTCGTTGATCGAAGATCCGGGAAGGATGTCATGGAATTGATTGATCAGCAACTTTTTCCAGATTCCTTCAAAGAAGGATGCCGGTTTGTTTGCGAGAACTCCCGCGATTTCCGCCTCGCGGAGCGCGGTTTCCGCCAGACGGTTTCCCTTTTTGATTTCCGGAATGCTGGTGAGGGTGCCTCGGTGCAATTCGAGGTAAAGTTCCCCGGACCAGAGCGGCAGACGTCCGGAAAGTTCTTTTTCCAGTTTCTTCATGTATCCGCTGACGGAAAGGAACTCGGTTTTCGGAAGGCCTTCCAGATCTTTCAGAAAAGAGGTCTGGTCGATGACTTCTTCATTCGGACCTCCGCCTCCGTCGCCTTCGCCTGCGAGAAGATAACGGCTGTCCGTGAGGGTCGGGTCCGCCGTTCCAGACCAGGCGGCGGTGAGAATTTGCGGACAGGCGTCGTTGGCCATTTTCGCGAAATGGGTCAGGACTTCGCTTCCGTCGAGACCGCGCCAGCGGAAAGTGTCGTATGGAAACTTGTTCGTGTCATTCCAGGACAGCTTCGTCGTCATGACAAAGCGGATACCCGACTGGCGGAGAATTTGCGGAAGTTGTGCATTAAAGCCGAAGGTGTCCGGCATGAAGAAGCAGTCCGCGATGATTCCGAAATGCTTTCCTGTGAACGACTGTCCGTAAAGGTATTGACGCGCCAATGATTCGCCCGAAGGCATATTGCAGTCGGATTCGACCCATGCGCCGCCGTTGGGTTCCCAGCGCTGCTGTGCGACGAAACGCCGGACTCGTTCGAAGACGGCGGGATATTCCCGGCGGAGCATGTCCGCGTGAATGGGAGAACTCTGCACGAAAATATAGTCCGGATAACGGTCGAGCATGTCGCAGGCATTGGCGAAAGTGCGTGCGGTTTTCCGGACCGTTTCATCGATCGTCCAGAGCCATGCCGTATCGAGATGGCTGTGTCCTGTCATTGCAACAAGGGGAGTGCTGGAACCGTTCCGCGCGGAAAGCAGTTCTTTCAGTATCCCGCGCGCCTTGCGGATGCCTTCCGAAACCGTTTCCGCGGGACGTTCGGATGGGATGCCGGGGACGAGTTTCCGGATTTTCTCCAGCCCTGCCAGAATTCTGCCGGACCGAAGCGTTTTGCGCGAAAGGAGTTCGGCCAGTTCGACCATGATTCCGAGTTCAAGACAGAAGAAATACACCTCATCGTTCCGAAGATAGAGTCTGATTTCGCCGCAGGCATGGCGGAAAGAGGATTCAGGGGGCCTTTTATCAAGAGGCGTCATTCCCGGATGGGAATGCCCCGCATACATTTCCACCGCGAATTCATGCTTTTCCCCCGCCTTGAAAATTCCGGCGGCGCGGTAGACATGACGGAAAGCATATTCCAGCGCCCTCATGCGCGGATGGATGGTGCCGCGGATGGTTCCGTCGAGAAAGAAAAGGCCCTCCATTCCGCCGAAGTCCCCGGCCAGCCAGAGTTCCTTTCCGTCGAGTTCCGGCGGAACTTCGAATTCCGCCCGGAACCAGGCACACCCGGAGGAGTGTCCCCACTCCGCATTTTTTGCCGGACGCCAATCCAGTTCCGAACGGGAGGGCACTCTGCGGAAATGAAGGTCGGTTTCCGCAATTTGAAAGACGGGAGATGCCGCCTTGATGAATCTTTCATTTCTGTACACTTGTATCATATTTTTCATTCTGGATACAAGGAAGGCGGCTTTGTCGATCATATTGCTCTGGACTTTCTCTTACTTCAATTTTCCGTTGTTGACTTTTTTCAGGTCGATGATTGCATCGGCGATCTTGTCCCGCGAGTCGAGAATGACCTCATAATCCGGTTTGTAGTGGTTCTTGGTGGGGAAGACATTTTCCCAGACGGAATCCAGGACCTTTTCCGCTTTTGCGGCCTCGGCGGTTTTTCCGGCCTTCTTCGCCTTGTCGATCTCGCGGCGGAGTTCGTTCACATACCAGGCGTCCTCCATGCCGTCGCGGATGATCTCCCAGCGGATGCTGTCGATGATATAGCGGTCATACTGCACGTTCTTGACCCGGAAATGATCCTTCTTCGGATGTTCGGGATAGACGATGCTGTCGAAGTCGCTCTGCCAGTTCCAGACACCGTTTTTCTTATAATAACTCCAGCATTGGACACCCCACCAGCAGACGATGTCGATGTCGTATTTTGCCGCCTGCCAGAGGTAGCTTCTCCACTGGGAGGCTCCTGCGCGGAGACCTGTCTGGGGAGGCGGGCCGCAGTTGTAGAAACTGATCTTTTTTCCGGCTTTGCGGATTTTCTCCATGACGGCCGGATCGTAGGACCCGTAGATCGGCTGCCAGATGTCCGACCAGTTCGGATCGACGCTCGTCAGGTCGGCGCTGCCGTGCGCGGTGCAATACTGGAGTCCGGAGCCTTTCGCCGCCTGCGAAAGAGTTTCATACCACCACTTCGCGTCACGCGGTTCGTCGCCGACTTTGAGGTAGACGCTCTTGGTCCAACCCTTCTTGTCGAGATGTTTCTTGAAGAGCACGAGGACTTCTTCCAGATAACGGCTGTTCAGAGACTTGTTGCCTTCTCTCCGTTCGTGGCGTTTCGGGAACTCTCTCTCGAATTGTGCGATCCGGGCCTGGGTGTCGAGCGGCATCATGTTGAGAAGATAAATCAGGTCGAACGGCTTGCCCGCCTGGTCGCAGGCTTTCTTGACCCGGTCGAATTCGGTGAAGTCGACCATCAGAACGCCGTCCTCGCTGGTCTCGATCGAGTCTGTGCTCAGCCCCTTGAACGCGCCGTTCTTGTCCGTGCGAAAACTGTAGAGCTTCTGAGGAAGATGAATGAAACGGATTCCGTGTTCGACCATGTCCCGGACGAAGGCGAAAAGGGCGTGCGTGTTGTAGGCATTGTCCGCAACGTCGAAGAAATCTATGTCGGTGTACGCCTCGCCGACCATGCCGTCACGCGGAAGGGTGAAGTCACGGACTTCGAGCTCGACAGGAATCGTTTTTTCGCCGGAATCGGTCTTGCATCGGACGGTTCCGCGGTAGACGCCCGCTTCGGCGCTTTCAGGAACGATGAAGGTCAGGAAAACTCCGAGTGACTCGCCCGCGGGCAGGGTCGTGACCTTGCGGTCCATCAGGGGATCGGGATAATAGATGTCCCCCGGCTTGCGGTCAAGAGGATAGTAGTTGACGAAGCGAACCCGGACCGGGCCGTACATTTTTCTTGATTCGGAAATGTATTTCCGGCTCAGAGGCTTTCCTGTCTTGCCGTTGATGAGATCGCTGACTGTGACGGAGAGGTCTTTCCTGTCTCCGAAGGCGGAGATCAGAAGCTGGACCGATTCGTATTCACCCTTTGCGGCGCGAATTTTGATTTCCTTTTTGCTTTTTTCGTCCGGACGGCTGAACGGATAGACCATGCGCGCGGGGGACACCGACACGACTTCAAAGCCTTTCGGCGACTTGACATCGGACGCATAGTTTTTTTCGAACTCTTTCAGGGCGCGGAGGGTCCCTTTCGTATCGGAACCGGCGACCACGACGGCTTCGCGGTTCGTGAGGTCGATCCGGTCGAAGGGCTGGATTGCGCCTTCCCCTTTCACGGGCCATTCCGTGTTGACGGAATTGTGCATGTTCCCGATATTGTTGACGACCATGTCTTTGTCAGCCGAACCGATTGCGAGGATGCGTCCGGGCGGGCAGATATCGGCCAGTCCGACGCCGAAACGGAGGGACAGCTCCTTCGCTTTTTCACGGATGTCCTGACGGTTTTCGGGGCCGCAATAAATGGTGAAATTTCCCTTTTTGAGGAAATCCATGACGGTTTTCGGAGAAGGATCGTAGACGCTGCCGAAGAACCATGGTTTTTTCGGAGTGATGTATTCGATGTCGTCGGACGTCATAGTGCAGACGCCTTTTTCGAATTTTCCGAGCAGTTTTCCGGCGGTGTCGTATCCGAGAATCGAATCTTTCGCAGGACTGCCCGGGACGAGTTTATCCGGCGCCGCTTCGAAGGACTTGCCGTTGACCGTGATTTTTCCTTTGAAGAGCGGGAGGATTCCTTTGTCGAGCGTTACAAAAAGTTCGTTGACCGCGGCGACTTTCGATCCGCGCGGCGCTTCGAATGTTCCGGAGAAGATCGTGATTTCCCAGCTTTCGCCCGGTGCGAGGGCGATCGCTTCGCAGACTGTTTCCAGCGTGATCCGCGGACAGTTGTAGAACCCGATCAGCGGTTTTTCATCGGAAAGGATGAAGAGCCCGCTTCCATTGTTCCGGTTGAGCTCGCATGCCCACGGAGCGCTCAGGGGCGGCGTCTTGAGGACGTTCGGAGTCCACCAGCGCCGTGGCTCGGGATGTTTCGTGTCGTTCCAGCGGTCCAGGAAGAATTTTTCACCTCCGTATTTCTCGCCGAACTCAACATTTTTGAGGTTCTGGTCGAGTTCCAGAACGCCTTTTTTCGTCGGCATGAAAATGCTGGTGTTCTTGAAGGTTGTGCCTGTGAGAGCGCCGGGGAAGAAGGCGGAGAAAAGGCGCAGCGCGCCGCCCAGCGGTTTTCCCGCAAGATTCGTGTATTTGAAGGTGATTTTCGCCACGGACCAGTCACGGCGGATGACGATGGTGCGTTCCGCGGTGAAGTCCTTGCGCGCGATCTGCTGGACGATTCCTGCCGCCGAGCCGTCGGGAGCGGTTCCACGGGTTTTCGGGGTATAAATGTTGCCGCGTCTGAACATCAGTCCGGCGGGGGCGTTCTTGAATTCGAGCGTATCCCAGTGTTCTCCGAAAATATTTTTTTCCTGCGCGTTGGCGTCGAGCATTTCGCGGCTGTTCCATTTCGTATGCCAGGAGCGGATGCCGAATTCGCGTCCGTAGTTCGGAGAAATTTCGAACTCCATGAGCGAATTTTCAATCTTCAGGTTTCCGCTTTCCCCCGAAGTGATCGAACATTCGCCCGCATTCATTCCGATGCCTGTCGCGAGTGCGGAAAGAAGCCATGCCCCCGTCAAAAAAACTTTCTTCATTTTGATGGTTCCCTTTGATTGCATATTACCAGTTGCAAGGCAGATTATTGGCGCATTTCGTGCAGACTTTGTCGACGACGCCCCCAGTGGTTGAATTGACGAATTTCATGCCCGCCCATGGATGATCCGACTCGTTCCCATTCCAGCGCAGTTTTCTTCCGTCGCGAATGTCGACATGCTTGTCGGTATACAGCAGCGGAACCGTTCCCTTGTGGCGCATGGAGACCACGCCGAGCGACGCATTCTGGGTGGAGGCATAGCGTCCTCCGACTTTTTCCGTGGAACGGTTGGAGCTTTCCGCAACGAGAAACGAGGAGGCCGGCTTTGAAACCCACTTGTTGTTGGAAAGACCGTTCCAGTAGAAGTGGTCATTGGTGCCGTAGCTGGTGTAATCCCCGTGCGGATACTTTGCATAGCTTGCGATCGAGGTGTCCCCCTGGGCTTCCGCGCACCAGTAGACTTTTTCGGTCACTTTCGTGTTGTCATACTTTTTTCCGGGCGCGATGTAATTGTAGGTTTCCTGCGGAATCTTGACCGCGGCCACGGAGAAGAACCAGTCCCGGTTGTCGTTCTCATACATGCCGATCGCGAGCCCGATCTGTTTGAGGTTGCTGGCGCAATGGATGCGGTTTGCCGACAGCCGCGCGTTGTTGAGCGCCGGCAGGAGCATTCCCGCCAGAATTGCGATGATTGCGATCACGACGAGGAGTTCTATCAAAGTAAAACTCCCCCTTTCCCTGCGTCTTTCCGACTTCATTTTTGCCATACGTCTCTTCCTTCCCTTGAGATGTTTGTCATTTTGTATCGTTCTTCCACGTTTCATAGATTTTATTCCGGGCCCTGTCCCAGTTGGCGGGGTTCCGCTCGAATCCCCATTTGTATGGGACGATCTCTGCAAGAATTTCTTCTGTTCCCGTGGCATCCCTGCGTGCTTTCAGCAGAAGGGCGTCATGGATGCCCTCCGACTGGACTTCGCGGCGGATACTGTCCAGAAGGGTGCCGTCCGGGAGAAAATAGACCAGCGTGTCCCAGCCTCCGGCGCGCCGGAACGGGATCGGATAGCCCCATTCGGAAGTATGAAGTCCGGCGTTGTAGAATGCGCCGTCCAGACGCCATTTCGCGGTTACCCAGTAGACGGGCAGTCCGTAGTGGAGATAACGCGTGATGGTCTGGGTGGGGCCGCCCCCGCCGCAGGTATACCACCAGACGGGCTTCTTCTTCGTGCGGAGCGCCTCGGCGATCTGGGGCATGTCGAGGACCTTGTGTTCCCAGTTCGGGCACCACGCCGCGTTTACCGCATCCATTTTTTCGTGCGCATGCGTGACCCAGATGCGAAGCCCGCCGTCCTTGAAGATTTTCGCGGTCTTCACCCATTTGTCGATGACGCCGGTTACCTCGTCTCCAAGGGAGCACCAGACACGGTCGTAGAGTTTATTCTTGTCGAGGAAAGCCCGGAACTGCTTTGCATATTCGGCAAAGACCTTTTCTTCCGGAATCTTTTCCTGCGATGCGATGAACGCGAGTCGGTTCTGGGGAACCGTATAGAAGAACTGCGGCGGAGGCATTCCTGCTTTTTTGAATTCACTGTCCGCAAGATCGAACATTTCTTTCGTTTTCGTGAAGTTGAACTCGGCAGACTTTCCCTTCATGGTCCAGTCGAGGGAATCTTCTCCCCTGATGATCGGCATATTCACACCATGTTCCGCCATGTTGCTCAGGAGAGAGGCGAAGTCCTTCCTCATGCGCGGGGTATCATGATAATAATAAGGCATCACGGCGTAGTCGTTGAAATTCAGGGAACCGTGCGGAAGGACGCCGTTGACGACCTCCACATGGAAGGGAAGATTCCGGACCGTTCCGTCGATATCGACCTTGACCGTGCCGGTGTAGAGGCCCTGCGTCGTGTTGACATCCGTGCGGACCGTCAGCACGACACGCTGGGAAGTCAGGGCGGGCGCGGGCAGCAGCGGTTTGTCGACAAGGATGTCCGCCATGCGGAGGGCGCCGAAGCACTGGACCTGATCGTAGAATCCGACGAACCGTATGCGCGGTGCGGGCAGGACGTCCTTGCCTTTCCGGAGAGGCGAGACTTCGACCTTAACGTTTCTTGCGTCGCGTTCGTAGGCGATGCCGAAAGAAATGTTGCGGCGGTCGTGACGCGCCAGAATGAGGTCCAGCTCCTTCAGCGGAGCTCGTTCCGGATGAAGCTGCCACGGATGGAGATGTTCGACCATGGACTGTCCGAACAGGCGGTAGGGCTCCTGCACCCGGAAGGGGTTGACTGCGGCGAGGAGGCGTTTGCAGGCGTTCAGAACCGCCTGACGAGTGTGACCAGTCGCATAGGCGAAGCCGTCGAGTCCGCCTTCTTCGGGAAGGATGCCGCAGAAGCCTTCCGTCGAGTTCAGGAAAACGGGATCTTCCCACACCGGACGGCGCATGGCGAGCTGGCGGACCAATCGGCTGGTGAAGGGCGTTCCGATCGCAAGGAACGGTCCCTCGTAGATTCTCGGATCGGAACCTGTGCCGACGTCATCCGGCACGAGGAAACATCCGGCCTTCTCCGCGATTTTCTTGGCCAGTTCGAATATCTCTTTTGTGCCGTTTCGCGGGAAGACCACGGCGGGCCGGTATTTCGCCACATATTCCGCGAGCGCTTTCACATCGTCTGTGATGGCCTTCGCATCCTCCGCGCAGAGTTCCGCGCCGGGGTGTCCGGATTGAGTTGCGGGAGTGATGGCAAGATTGTTTGCCGAGGCGGAAACCTGTCCGGCGACTGAACGGCTGTCGAAGAAAATTCCCTCCTGATATTCCGTCGTCTTTGCCGGGACGGATACTTCTTTTCCTGTCAGGAAGGGCGTCCACTCCCCATTCACTTTGAAGCGGACGCAGGGGAGGGCGCGGGCGGTCCCCTGAATCTTCAGCGCCTTGACGGTTGCGTAATATACGACCTGTTTGTTGTTTTCCTTCGGGAGCAGAGCGGTTGTATAAAACAATGCGCTGTGGAAACCTGTCCCCGGATTGGGGAGCGGATAGGTTTCAGGCTCGTTGTTTTTCGGAGCGCCGGAACGTTTCACAATGCTTCCATCGGTTTTGGAATCGATGACGTAGTGAAGGGTTCCCGCATGGATGACCTCCACGGAAAGACCGCTGCCGCCGAAGAAGGAAAAGAGGTTTGTTGTTCCCCATGGCCATTCCCAG
Organism: uncultured Victivallales bacterium; assembly: GCA_964462755.1. GTDB lineage: Bacteria > Verrucomicrobiota > Lentisphaeria > Victivallales > UBA1829 > SIG94. The sequence continues at coordinate 11,918 of CAYWZD010000053.1, forward strand.
CGGGGACGCGGCGCTGTCTGACAACTGTCGGGACGTGTCAGCGAAACGGTCCGCTCCGCCGGGGTTTCCTGAAGCGAGAGTGCCACGCTCCGGATTGACGGTTCGCACTTTGCCGCCTGCTCCGTGAAGATTCCCGCCAGCGGATAGGTTGGAGGTAGAAGCGTCAGGGACTGGACGCCGTCTTCCGCAAGGTTTTTGGCGAAGATCCGCAGACGCACGAAGGCGACGTTGTCGCAGGGACGGATCGTCATCCTGTTTTCCTCTTTCGGAACGAACGGACGGTGGAGAAGTTCGCCGTAAGGCCATGCGCGTTCATAAAGGCGCAGAATCCGTCCGTCCGCGTCGCAGAGTTCGATCGTGAAATGAAGGTTGTCCGCGGTGACGATCCGGATTTCCGCGATCGTCGAAATCTGTTTCAGGGAGACGATTTTTTCAGCCGGAACCTTTTCCGGAGTCCACGGAGCGAAGTCCGTCCCGACTTCCCGGGACAGTTTCGGGAGCGTGATTCTGCCGTTCTTTTCCTTCACGGGGGAGGGCGCGGGGGCCGCCTTGCAGGCCGGAACCGGAATGGAAGGCGGGAGAATATCCGCGCCGAATTCCACCTTGCGAGGGAGCGGACCGCGGAGGAAGGATTCTTTTCCTTCCATGAATGAGAGCCACCAGTTTGCAAAAGCGGCGGCCTGGGAATCAGGGGCGGTTTCGATCGCCTGACGGAGACAGAGTTTCGCCTTGGCTTCATCGGAGTCCCATACTTCGCGCGCCGCCTTGAAAAGCAGCATGGCCGCGTAATCGCTGAATTCGTATTTCTTCGCGATTTCCGCCATGGCCGGGTAGGTTTCCCCGATCCGGGCGTTCTCATTGAAATTCAGGTTGTGGAGCGTCAGCGCTTTTCCCGGAGGCGCCTGAAAATACTTGGAAAGGAGTTCCGCGGTCCTCTTCGGATGGTCATATTTCGACTTGCGGTTGTGGATGCCGCTGTTGGCGATTCCCTGCCGGGTATTTCCCGCGGGGATGACGTCGAAGGCGGCGGAGACATATTCACTCAGCAGGTTGTCATCGGACGGCAGTTTCTTATAAAGGTCGCCTGCGAAAAGATTCCAGCAGACGGTCCGGGCCTGTTCCGGGTAATTTTTCCACTGGCGGAGGAGGGGAAGTCCTGTTTCCGGAGTCGGACCATTTAGGGCGGCTTTGATTTCCATGGCGTTTTTCCGGAGCGCCTCGAGAGCCTGACGGTATTCCTTCTGTTTTTCCGGGCGGATCGAAAGAAGACAGTCCATCCGGTTGTCTTTTCCGTAGAAGTCCTCGAATTCACGTTCCATCGAGACGTATTCATCGGACGAAACTTTCTTTCTGGAATCCGTCAGATAGCGGAATACGATTTCCATTGCGACCGGATCGTCCTTCCCCGCGAGCTTCGCGCAGTCCATCATCTTCTTCCAGGAAATATCATCTTTGTAAAGACCGTAAATGTCGCTCAGGACGAACCCGTTTCCTTCGCAGTGGTTCAGGATGAAATCGACGCTCTTTTTCCTTAAGTTTTCCGGAAGTTCCTTATGGCGGAGTATGTCACGGATTTTCCAGATGGCCTTGATGTAGAGGTCGCTGAACTTCCGGTTGGTTTCCGCCGTCGTTTCGGCTTCTTTCAGGGCCTGTGCGAAGTCTTTTTTCCAAAGATAGTAGTCGATGATTGCCATTCCCGCAAGACCGGCTTCGTAAGTTCCCTTATTCGCATCGATGAAACAGCGCCATTCGCCCATCGGGTCCTTGTCCTTTTCGAGACGTCCCGACTGTCTGCGGTTATGATACTTGAGTTCGAGATTTTTGAAGGCGGAATCCCTGAGTAGGAATGTTGCGACCCGCTCTTCCGCATCCGCGTGCAGAAAACAGGGCAGCGAAATCAGAAAAAGCGGGAGGAAAATTGATATTTTCACATCTGACTCCTGAAAGTTTTTTATTTGTCAGGTCGCCCGGTGGTTTTCCGGACCACCAGCGAACACGGCACAAAGTAACGCATGAAAATGCCCGGATCGCATTCCCCGTTCATGAGGAGTTCCAGCAGCTCGATCGCCTTTTTTCCGATCTGTGTTTTTGCCTGGGCGATGGTCGTCAGCTGGAACTCGGGGTCCTGCGCGGAAACGGGATCGTTGTCAAAACCGATGACGGAGATGTCTTCCGGTACGCGGAGTCCGGATTTCCGGAGTGCTCGGCACAAATTGAGCGCATGGGCGTCGCAAATGGTGAAAATTGCCGTCGGCCTGTTCTCCGGAGATTGTTTTGACAGGAGTCTGAAAAAAGCCGGAACCCCGATCGCCACTTGGGGCGGCAGCGCCTTCTTGAGCATGAAACGGTTGTATGCCGCGATCCGCGCCTCCGTGGAGGAATTCCTTTCCTGATGGGAGACGAAAACGATGTTGCGGTGTCCGAGCCCGTAAAGATGCTCCATGCCGAGAAAAACGCCGTCGGCGTTGTCCGCCGAGACCGAATGGCACTGGAGGCCGACTGGCCAGTTGTCCAGCAGGACCAGCGGATAGTTTTTATGGACGAGTTCGCGGATCACCTGCTGGAGTTCGGGCGGGTAGGAGGAGACAAGGATCAGGCCGTCCGCTTCCTGTGCGGATTCCCGCAGGATCTGATCTTCCCGGACCTTCGAGATTTCCATGTGGCGTTTGACAAGGATGTTTCTGTTGAAATCGAAAACGGATTCGAGTCCGCGGGTGAAATCTTCCATGAAGGGGTCGTCATGACGGAACGGTGAAAGAAAAACGATCTTCCGGCCGCCCTCGTGAGAACGTCGGTGAAAGTATGGAATCGCTTTTTTATAAGCTTTTGCATGGATTCCGACAAAAGTGCCCTTTCCCGGAACCTTGTAAAGGACGTCCATGTTTTCGAGCGCGGCATAGGCCTTTCCGATCGTCATTTTGTTCAGTTTGAGCTTCTTTTCGAGTTCCGGGATCGAGGGCAGCAGATCCCCTTGCCGCATGCCGGAACGGATCAGTTCCAGAATGTGGTTCTGCACGATCAGCTGTTTTTTCGGAACTTCCATGGGAAAAACCTTTCGTTCTTCTTCACTGACCTATTATAATCAATGGAAACCGAAAAACAAGAATGA
>CAYWZD010000054.1:0-14805 GCA_964462755.1 uncultured Victivallales bacterium
GCCGCTCAAACGGATGGAAATACCGCTGGATCGCGTTCGACGGTCCCGGAGCGGAATCTTTCATACGTTCCTACGGATACCCGGAAACGCCTTTTCACGCGGGACCGTGTCCGCACGAATATTTCATCAACTTCAAGGCGTTGATGCTCCAGCGGACCCCCTACTGCTGGCGGATGATGTTTGCGGAAATCTGCCGGATTCTGGCCGCGGCGGGCGGCACCAACAGCGAGCCGACCGTCGAAAACCGGGTCGTGCTTCAGGTGATCGCGATCTGCAAGGACCGCTATTACGATCCGGACCTGAATGTAAACGAGCTCGCGGCGGAACTGTCCGTCGGACGCTCCACCCTGCTGGGGATCTTCAAGAAGAAGATGAACCTCACGCTTTCCGAGTATTTGAGCCAGGTCCGGCTTCAGGCGGCCCTCTCCCTGCTGAAAAACACCCTCATGCCCCTCCGGACCATCGCCGATGAATGCGGCTTCCGCGACGTGAATTACTTCTGCCGCTTCATCCGGCGGAACACGGGCCGGAAGCCGTCCGAACTGCGTTGAAAGAGGACTGCGTCAGCGACAGGTCGTCGTTTCTTCGAACCACGTGAGATAATTCTTCATCCAGGTGATATGTTCGAAGTGGGTCTCCGCGCTGAACCAGCCCGCCTGCGGAATGATGAAGCCATCGATCAGCCCCTCGAAAGCGGAGCGGCAGATCGTGCGGATGCTCTTCTGGAACACCTCCAGCGGAACGGGATACTGACATTTCATGTCGGACCCGAAGTCGTGGATGTAGATTCCCTGAATGATCGTCTTTTCCGGACCGAGCATCTCGCGGAGGGGAAGAATGTCTTTCTCATGGTTGTCCCAGTAGTCCTGTGAAGCAACCCAGCGCCAGCGGGAAACGATGTCGATCAAATCCGCCACCGGCCGGATCTGCTCTTCCGCCGACATGTGGGAATAGGTGACGATCGCGATTTTCAGCGCGGGATTTATTTTCAGGATTTCCTCGCGCATCTGTTTCAGTTTTTCCGGAGTTGAACCGGGGTTGGCGACATTGTAGTCATCCAGATTGATCCCCTTGATGTTCTTGTATTTCAGGGACAACTCGGCAATCCGGAGTGCGGACTGGTGGTAGTTGTCGTGTTCAAGGGTGCAATACACCTCGGGAATGTCCGCCAGCAGCTTCATGTGGGCGTCGGAAAGCCGGTTGTCGATACAGTTGTCGAAGCACTCCTGCTCCGTGTGCGGAAAATGCTTCCGGAGATGTTCCGGATTGAACATGGAGTTCATGTAGAACGTCTTGCCCGCGCCAAGATAGCGGGTCGCGGTTTCAAGACTGCACCGGGTCTTGCCGAAGATGAACGGTGCGGCGGTCGGGACATTGTCGAGGACATAGCCCCACGAATAAATTTTTTCTCTCATCGGGAATTTCTCCTTCCGTAAACTTGTTTTCGGATTCCGTGTTCATTTCCTAATTTACAGGACGGCGAATTGAAATCAACACGGCAGGAGGTATATTATATATGAAAATCGGCTCAACTTATTTGCTTTCGGGGATTCCATGAAAATCATCAATGATCCGGCAGTGCTGTCGGAGGATTTCTGGGGGAAGAAGGAAAAACCGCACGGGTCAGGATACACCACGCGGTCGGTCTCCCATGTGAAATATCACGCTTATCAGACAGCCTCTTCCCTCTACCGGAAAAATCTGCTGTACTGCGATGTCGTCAGCAGTTACCGTCTTCTGCCGCGTCACCGTTTCTGGCTGATCCGCCCCGATTTTCTCTCCCTCCGCCTGTGTCTGGAAGGCTCCGAGCTGGTCCGTTTCGACGGCCGGAAATACCGGATGGAACCCGGCGACCTGATGATTTTCCACCCGTTCCACGACTATGAATACGCCACCGGCGAGGAAGGCTTCTGCGAAAAACGCTCCATCACGATAAAGGGGGCCGCACTCTCCGAAATCCTGAAAAGCGCGGGACTTTCCGACATCTCTTATCTCAAGCCGGAGGACGTTTCCTTCTTTATCTCCGCACACGCTCAAATGGAGGAGCTCCTACGTTCGGAAGGCCTGCCCGATCTGGAACGCTGCGCCGGGCTTTGCATGGAACTGCTTCAGACGCTCGCCCGGAAAATTCCGGAAAAAAGCTGTCCGGGGAAACTTCTGGAAATCCGGCAGTATATCGAACAGCACACAATGAAGGAGACATTGCTGGAAAACCTCTCTGCGGAATTCGGCCTGAGCATCTCCGGCATCTCGCATCTCTTCCGGAAACACCTGAATTGTTCCGTGCGGGAATACGCCATCCGTTCCCGAATGGAACGCGCCCGCGTCCTGATGCTCGAACAGGGGTTTTCGTGCAAGGAAACAGCCTCGGAAATCGGCTACTCGAACCAGTTTAACTTTTCGTCGGAATTCAAGAAATATTTCGGAAAGTCGCCGCGCGAATTTCTGCGCGGGACAGCGCCGGAATGAAATACTCTAAAACAACTCATTTCAAACAGGGAGAAACCCGTGAAAAAATTTGAACTCGACACCCCGGCACTGATGCTGGATATCGACCTCTTCAACCGGAATCTGGAAGTCATGCGCGACCGCGCGGCAAAAGCCGGCAAAAAACTGCGTCCGCACGCCAAAACCCACAAATGCCCGGAGATCGCAAAACGCCAGATCGCGGCGGGCAACTGCGCGGGCGTCTGCGCGGCCAAGATTTCCGAGGCGGCCGGACTCGCCGAAGCCGGACTTGCCGACATCCTCGTCACGTCCCCGGTCACGACGCCGGAAAAGATTGCGTGTCTGATGAAACTCCATTCAAAATTGCCCGGCGTGATGCAGACCGTCGACAATCTGGAAAACGCCGCCGCGCTGTCCGAAGCCGCGCTCGCAACGGGCAAACCGCTCCCCGTGCTGGTGGACCTCGACCCGGAAATGGGACGCACCGGCATCCGTTTCGCCGATGCGATGGAATTCGGAAAACACCTCGCAAAACTGCCCGGTTTGAAACTCATGGGAATTCAGTGCTACTGCGGACACCTTCAGCACATCGCCGACTTTCAAGAAAGAATCAGCCGCTCACGGGCCTATATGAGCACCGCCGCAAAGATTGTCCGCGAATTCCGGGCCGCCGGATGGAACTGCGAAATCTTCACCGGAACCGGCACGGGCACCTCGGAAGCCGATTTCGCAATCCCGGAACTGACGGACATTCAGGTCGGTTCCTACTGCATGATGGATGCCGAATACGGCATGATCACCGGTCCCGACGGCAAACCTCTGGACTCCCTCTATCCCCCTGCCCTGACGATGCTTTCCTCGGTGGTCAGCACCGGACACGGCGACTGCGTCACCATCGACGCGGGCACGAAAGCGCTGTATTTCACGCCCGCCGCGCCGCCGCGCGCGATCCGGGACGGCCAGTTTCTTCCGGGTTGGTCGTATGACTGGTTCGGGGATGAACACGGGACTCTCACCCTCCCCGAAGGACAGGCGCTCGGACCGGGCGCGAAAGTGGAACTGGTCGTGTCTCACTGCGATCCGACGGTCAATCTCTTCGATGAATTTTTCGTTCTCCGGAACGGCGAAGTGATCGACGTTTGGAAGATTGCGCTCCGCGGATGCTGTCGCTGAGTCCGACAGAACCTGTCAAACTCCGTTACTCTTTTCCGTGCCCGGAAGAGTCCGGAGTTTCATGCGGTAATGGCTGAGGGTTCCGCACAAGGCCAGCAGACAACAGATGCCGCCGAAGATTCCTCCCTGAATGACAGCCCCGATCCGGTTCGTGACATCCGACTCCTTTTTCTTTTCGGGAACAGGCTTTCGGATTTTATACAGTCGCATCAAAAATACTATATCGGAATAGCTTGAAAACCAGAAGAATCGTTCCGCATTTTCAACCTGCTCCAGATTCTTCCCCTTCCATCGATAGGGGACAAACAAAATCACGTATTCCGAAACGGCTCCGCAGATAATCCAGACAGGAAGGAATCCATAAAATGGAAGCCGATCCCAATAAAAAGTCGCCATGCCCGCGAAGACGACGGTCAGAAGCAGAATCAATTGCAGCGCGACATGTCCAAGGTAACATTTTATTTCGGGATATACCATGACCGTGAAAACCTGACGGTCTGTTTTCAGGGCAAGCCTCCAGACCAGAAGTTCGGAAAGGTCTTCCCGCGTGAACGAGGGATTTTCCGGTTCATCCCCGAACCATTCCCACAATTCGGAAGCGGATTGAAGCAGGGAATCACGGGAGTGCCGCCCGTCAAACTTTTCGAGCTCCCGGCAGAACTCTTCCGTCCCGATCCGATGATTTTCATACCGATCGATCCAGTTGGCCAACCGATCCCGCTTCTCCCGATCCACAACAGGCAGGTCGCCGGAGGCAAAATCCCGTTTTTCCGTATGCCCTTTCATTTCGAGGCGGGAACGCGGTCCGAGGCGATTCCGAACGGGATATGAACCGACGGAGTGAAGTCTTTCGCGGCGTCAAGGTGCGGATGGCGCTGGTCGTCGAAGAAAATATGAGGACGCAGGGCGGAAAGAATCCGTCCCTTGTTCATGCCGCCCAGAAAGAAAGTCTCGTCCACGCTGATGTTCCAATTCCGGAGAGTGGTGGCGAGACGTTTATGGGCCGGGGCGTTGCGGGCGGTCACGATGGCCGTTTTCAGGTAGCGTTTGTAGGACGGTTCTTTTTCAATCCGTTCGTCTTCGAGCGTCCGCAGAGTGCCGAGCTTCCGGAACAGTTCCGCCAGCGGACCGGGCGACATCGGAACCTCTGATTTTTCGTCCTCGGAACGGTGGAACTGCTCCAATCCGGCGTCCGCGTAGACCTTCTCGGCGCTGTCGTCGGCGATAACACCGTCGAAGTCGAAGGCGATGCGGAGTTCATGGTCGTCGGGATCGTCCCGGACCAGACTGTCCAGCACCAGGCCGGCCGCGTAGCCGTCCGAAATGGCTTTCCGGACATCGTCCTCGTTGGCGGAAAGGAACAGCGAAACATTGTAGGCGGGAATGTAACGGAAAGGCGAATTGCCTCCGGTAAAGGCCGCCCGGGTAATGTCCAGATTGTAGTGTCCGATGGAGTGGAAAACCCTCATGCCTGTATCCGGATCGTTGTGGCTGAGGAGGACCACTTCCACCGGCTGGGTCTCCGGAAACAGATGGTTTATTTCCAGAAAGCGCCGCACAAACGGAAAGGCGATTCCCGTTTCCAGCAGTTTGTTTTCATGCTTGCGCTGATAGGCCCGGTAGGCGGCGATTCCCTCTTCCCGGAAGACATGATCGGCCTCGTCCAGCCGGAAAAGCGCGCTGGAGGCCACCGCCACGACCAATTTGTCTTCGATGCGGAACGGCATGTTCTATTTCACTCCTCCGGTTACGGGAAAATACCTCACCCTTGCTTTTTCAACTCCAGGGGCCGGGCGGGATCGCCGGCAAGATACGTGGTGGTGCTCGGGAAGGCGAACTCGAGCCCCTCCGCGTTGAAACGGTCGAGAATCTTCATGTTCAGCTTCTCGCGTTCGCCCAGCATCAGGAAATAATCCGTTGTCTGGAACCAGACGATGGCCTGAATATTCAGGGACCAGTCCTTCAGTTCGGAAAAGAAAATGCGGGGCGGCAGTTTTTCCATGTCGAACATGGGGTTTCCATCGAGAATCTCATGGAGAAGCGCCACGGCGCGGGCCATCCGCTCCGCGGAAGTGCTGTAAACCAGACCGATCTCAAAGACATGCTTGAAGTTGGGACGCCGGGAAATGTTCTGGATGGAGGCCTCGGCCAGCTCCTTGTTCGGGATCGACCAGATCGTTCCATCCAGCGAACGGAGGGTCGTGCTCCGGAGTCCGAGGGCTTCCACGATGCCTTTCTTGCCGTTGGTTTCGATCAGGTCGCCGATGGAGAAGGGCTTGTCCGCGATCAGAGAAATTGCGCCGAAAATATTGGCGATCGTATTCTGCGCGGCAAAGGCGATCGCCAGACTGGCGACTCCGGCTCCGGCCAGCATCGCGCTGACATTGAGCCGGAAGATATTCTGGGCGATGAAGAGAACGGCAATCAACCAGATGACAATCTTCGCAACCTTGCGGAGAAGGTCCACCAGCAGATTGTCCAGCTGTCCCTCTGTTCGGTCGGCTTTTTCCTTCAGGTAATCGCTGACAATCGAAGTCACCCGGAGCAGCCCCCAGACCACAATCAGCGTGGCGACGGCGAAGTATCCTCTCCGGACATAATCCATCACTTCGAGGGGCATCTGGATGAAAACCATGCTGCAGATCACTCCGGTCACGATCACGAAAGTCTTGACGGGCGCATGAATTCCTTCCAGAAGTTTGTCGTCGAGGACGGTTTGAGTCTTTTTGGAAAACCGCAGGAAAACCCGTCTGATGAGCCAGCTGACAAACGACGCGGCAATCAGAGTTACGATCACACCGGCAACGAAAGCCAGCAGATTGATGCGGTTTTCATGGAACCATTGCAAAAAAATGATGAAGAACTCGCGGACAGGCTGTATGAATTCAGAGAACGCGCTCATGGATTCTTGTGTGACGTTTGCCAGATCGGCAGACTGGGCAAGCAGATGGGATGAAAAAAACATGCTGTAAGATCCCTCTTGGTTCCTGAAATATTATGGTCTGTCGCGGAGAATGGCAAGCATCTCGTCCGCACCCGCGCGGATCTCCGCAAGGTTTTTTCCGGGTTTGTAGAAAGAACTCCCGATTCCGGCGCCGATACAGACTTTCATGAAAGATGCCAGATTGTCCTTGTTGACGCCGCCGACGGCGAAGATCGGCGTTTTGACCACGGCCTTGAGGTCCTTCACATAGGAAGCCCCCAGATCGCCCGCGGGAAACAGCTTCAGATACGAGGCCCCCGCGGACATGGCGGTAAAGGCTTCCGTGGGCGAGAAGAAACCGGGCATGGAGACCATACCCAGCTCCCGGGTCTTGCGGATGACGGAAACGTCGGTGTTGGGGGAAATGATGAACTTTCCCCCGCGCCCGTGAACCTGGACCACCTCGTCGGGCGTCAAAACGGTTCCCGCGCCGATCATCATACGGCCGTCCGTATGCCGGACAGCCGCATCAATGCACGTGAGGGCGCCGGAAGTATTCAGCGTGATTTCCAGCAGACGGACCCCGCTTTCATAAAGAACGTCGCAGACGCCTTCCACTTCGCCGGGTGTAATTCCGCGCAGGATGGCGATCAGCGGACATTCCGCAAGATAATCTTCAAATGTTTTCATGGGACTCCTTTTATTTCCGATTGTCAGCGTTTCACGCGGCCGGACGCATTCCCCTTCATCAGGGAAACGACTTCGGACTTTGTGGAGTAGTTGTAGTCGCCGCTGATCGAATGCTTCAGGCAGCTGGACGCAACGGCAAATGCGATGGCGTCCGCGGGGGCGCTGAATTCGGGGCTGTTGAGCGCAAAGATCAGACCGGCGCAGAAGGAATCGCCGCCGCCGAAACGGTCCACGATATTGCGGATTTCGTAGGGGGAATACTGACCGTCCGTGAGCGGCGCGAAGAATTCCTTGCCCGTCGAGCACTGATACAGCATTCCGCCCCAGTTGTTATGGTCGGCGGAATAGCTTTCGCGCAGGGTGATGGCCACATGCGAGGCCTTCGGGAAACGCTTCGAGAGTTTGCGGGCGACATCGACGTAGCCGGCGATATTGAGTTTTCCGCTTTCGATGGAGGTGTTTTCCGCATGGATTCCGAACACGTCCGAGGCGTCTTCCTCGTTGCCGATGATGATGTCCGCATGACGCACGATCTGATCCATGCACTCGCCCGCGAGAGTCTTCTGGTCGACGTCCTTTTTCCAGTTCCAGAGTTTCTTCCGGAAATTGAGGTCGCAGGAAACCTTGACGCCCATCTTTTCGGCGGTCCGGACGATTTCAAGCGTGGAAAGGAACGCCTTTTCGCTGAGCGCGGGCGTGATTCCGGTCACATGGAGGTGCGCGCATCCTTCGAGCATCGAAATGAAGTTGTAGTCCTCCGGGCCCGCCTCCGCAATCGAAGAATGGTCGCGGTCATACAGCACGTTGGAACCGCGCTGGGCGGCGCCGTGCTCGGCATAGTAAACGCCCATGCGTCCGCCCTTGGTATAGAGAATATGATCGACGTCGGTGCCGAAGCCCCGCTGTTCCGCCGCGAACGCCGCGGAAAGAGGATTGTTCGGAAGGGCCGTCAGATAGCGGGCTTTCGCTCCGAGCATCGAAAGGGAAGCGCAGACGTTGGCCTCGCCGCCCCCGAAAGTGGCGTTCAGGGAGCCCGGCAGAGCCTGGGCAAAACGCAGTTTTCCTTCGGGCGCCAGACGAAGCATCACTTCGCCGAAACCGGCAAAAATATTCTTTTCCATGCGACAGTTCCTTTACTACAGCTGATTTGGTATAATGAGTTTATTACAATATATTCAAATAGGAAAAAAGCAAATTTAAAACCGTTTTCTCCCGGAAAGTATTCCTGCGGAAAACTTGAAAAAGGGGCGTCCGTGTGCTAAAGTGTCAGGAATTGCATTTCTTGTGTACAAGAAAACGATCCGGGCCCATTCCAGGCCGGAAGCCCCAAACAAACGGAGCGGGTATGGCGTTTCTTTTTGGAACTGTGATCATCGTCCTTCTGATCTCATTTCTGTGCTCAATGACGGAGGCAGTGCTTTTGAGCCTCAACGTGCACACCATCCCGCCGGGCGACTCTCCGAAGACCAGACGAATCGCCGACGCCTGGCAGCGGATGAAACGCAACATGGGACGCCCCATCGCCGCGATCCTCATCCTCGACACCATCATCAACACCGGGGGTTCGGTGATCGCCTGCTATGCGTATCTCGACGTTTTCGGGGACCGTTATCTATGGCTTTTTTCCATATTCATGACCACCGCGATCCTTTTCGGAACGGAAATCCTGCCGATGGTGATCGGAATGGAGTATTCCCGTCATCTTGCCCCGTTCATGGCGATTCCGCTGGAAATCATGACCACGCTGCTCTCTCCTTTCATCTGGCTGTCGGATCTTCTGATGAAGCCTTTTCAGAAAACTTCAGGAGCAGTGACATCTCAGGTGACTACTTCGGACATTCTTACTCTCGCCTCGCTGGCGCGTGCGGGAAAAGTCATCGGAAATGAACAGGAAAATATCATTGTGAATGCCATCCGGCTGAATCACACCCCGGTCAACGTGGTCATGATCCCGCGTGAAAAAATCCGCTATATCATCAACCATGTTCCGCTGGAGGAAAACAAAAAACGGCTTGGCGGCGTATTCACAAACACCCGTTATCCCATCTGTTCGGAGGACTCCATCGATTCGGTCATCGGCACGCTCAACCACAAAAAGTTTGAACAGAAATACGGGGAGAAATCCTCGGATTTCAGTCTCATGGCGCGCAAACTGGTCTTTGTGGATGAAAATGTAACCATGCTTCAAGCCCTCCGGACCATGATCAACTCAAGGCTTCGAATGATTTTCGTAAAAGATAAAAATAACCGGATTGCAGGTATGCTCACCCTCGAGACCATCACCAACGAGCTTGTGTATATCTCGCTTCCCGATTAACCCCAACCATAAATGGAGTCATCAATGAATCTTATTCCCGCCGTCAGGAACAGCACCTCCCTTCCGGGAATGTGTCCACTGGAATCTCTCCGGAAATTTCGCTCGGCAGGCTTGAATGCCGCCACGGAAAAACTCGTCGTCGAGCGCTTCCCTGAACTCGCCGTCTCCCGCGGAAGCAAAGGCTTTTTCGCAGAATTCACCGCCTCCGCCGGAGCACTGGAACCCATTGACGCCGGAAAAGGAATCGACGCCTATGTAATCCAGATCACGGAAAAAGCGGTCCGCATCGATGCCGGCACGGCAAGCGGACTCTTTTACGGAATCCAGACATTTCTTCAGCTCCCCGCGTCCGCGCCCTGCGGCACCATCCGCGACGAAGCCTCCATTCCGATCCGCATGATCCACTGGGACCTCAAGGGCTATCAGCCCACCGTAAAGACCTTTCTGGAAGAGCTGAAAATCCTTGCATCCTTCAAAATCAATGCAATCCTTCTCGAAATCGAAGACAAATACGCTTACCGTTGCGCGCCCGAAGTGGGAGTCGCGGACGCTTATACTTTCCGCGATCTGCGCAAAATCAGCCGAGCCGCCGCCGATCTCAACATCATGATCGTCCCGAAGCTTCAGTGCCTTGCACACGTCGACTATCTTCTCAAGCACAAGCGCTATCACGCCCTGCGCGAAGACGGTTATTCCTTCCAGTACTGCGCCTCCAATCCCGACGCCCAGAAGCTGTGGAACGACATGGCCGACGAGCTCATCGAATGTTTCGCGGAACACAAGCAATACTTCCATATCGGAGCGGATGAAACCGATCATCTCGGAGTCTGTCCGAAGTGCAAAAAACTCGGCAAGGGCGGCTCCTACATCCACAAGGTGCAGATGAGCATCGACCATCTGCTCTCCCGCGGCCGGACCCCGGTCATGTGGGAGGACATCCTCCGCAATCTTCACAACAATCTTTCTCCCGAAGAAGCCCGGCAGTGCTGGTCCCTCGGCAGAAAAGCCGTTCTCATGTATTGGGCCTACGGCTACGGCGGCAAGGGCAACACCTTCCCGTTCCTCAAAGGTTATCTTTCCGAAGGGATGCGTGTCTGGGGCGCTTCCGGATTCGCCGGATGCGACAACTGGGCCGGGTCCCTCCCCCCGCTCGAAATCCGCGCCCCCAACATCGACGCATGGACGAAAAGCGCCATCGAGGAAAAACTGGAATGCGTGGTCGCGACCGGCTGGACCCGGATTGCCTCGGCGGACTGCCCCGCCGAACCGCAGGAAAGCAGCTGGTTCACCATCCTCTACGCGGCCGACAGCATGTGGAGCGGCGTTCCCCGCGACCTGACGAAATTCATCTACAGTCTTTCCGCCCTTCTCTACGGAGAAATTCCGGATGCGGAACTGGTCGAATCCATCAAAAACATAGCGAAAGCGCCCTACCGTCTGGAATCTCTGGCGGACAAGGATTTTTCCAACAAACGCCTTGCCTTCCTGCGTCTGGCCGCCGCCGCGGAATCCCTGACCGTCGAGCGCAACCAGTTCTGCAACTGGAACCAGTTTTTCTTCGGAAAGCTCGGAAAGTCGCTTGCCGACTACCGGGTCAATTACATGAACCGTTATCCGGTCCTCCGTGCGGAAAAAATACAGGCGTTCAAAAAACAGATCCGGCCCGTCCTCCGGGAATTCTACGGAGAAACCACAGTCGAAGACTTTATGAACACCCGTTTCGGATATCTTGAAAAGATCATCGCCGATACGGAAGCACTGGTAAAGAAAACAAAAAAATGCTGAACAGCATGGAACGTGAAAAATGAGTGAAAAAACAGTAAAAATCACCTTTACTCCCAGCCCTCAGGTATGCAGTGAATTCATGAGCATCGAACTGACGGGAACCAAAATCAGCAAACTCGAGGTCATCGGCGGATGCCAGGGAAACCTTACCGGACTCAGCCGCCTCGTCGAGGGAATGGAAGTCGAGGAAGTCATCCAACGTCTCGACGGAATCACCTGCGGCGGCAAACCGACCTCCTGTCCGGATCAGCTTGCAAAAGCCCTCGGAAAGTTCCGGGAAAAAGGGAAAAAGAAAAAATAAGCCAATCGGGGATTCGGGGAAAAGCATTACCGGGTTCTTCGGGGCTTCCTCCGTAAAGTCAGGAATGGCGCATCATTTTATTGGTATTATAAAGAAATGACCTTGTCCGTTGTTCTTGCCTTAACAACGGACAAGGTCGTAATTTACTGTCTGATTTGGAAAAAACAAGTAAAATTTGAAAAAAATAGCTTTACCGATTGCATTTCCCGTCTCTCCCGTTCTTTTTTCAGTTCTTCCACCGTAACGGACTTGATTTTCCGGGAATCGCGGCGTATTTTAAATATTCGTTATATCGTGAATCCATCACGGAATGTTCCGTTTCTCTGGATTCTTCCATTTTCCGTGTTAAAAGAAAGAGAGAGCCATGGACAAAAAACTGAAATTTGCTATCGTTGGCACCGGTCTGCGCGGGTGCGGATGTTTTGGAAATCTCCTGAAGGAACGCACGGACTGCGTCATTCAGGCAATGTGCGACAAAAATCCGAAACGCGTTCAGTATACCGCCGAAAAATACGGAAATCCGGCGACGTACACGGACCTGTCCGAAATGCTGAAAAAAGAGCAACTCGACGCGGTGATCGTAACCACCCCGGACGCCTTCCATGAAGAATGCGCTGTGACGATTCTCAACCACGGCGTGAACGTCCTCATCGATAAACCCCTCGCCACCACGGTGAAGGGCTGCCGAAACATCATCGCGGCCGCGGAAAAAAGCGGAAAAGTCGCCATGATCGGCTTCAACCTCCGCCATTCCCCGGTCCTCCTCAAACTCAAGGAGATCATCGACAAGGGGGAAATCGGCAAAGTGATTCTGGCCGAGAACCGCGAATTCTATGACGGCGGAAGAACCTACATGGCCCGCTGGAATGGAATGAAATCGTCCAGCGGCGGACTCTGGATTCACAAGGGCAGCCATGACTTCGACATCTTCAACTGGCTTCTCGGGTTCCCGAAGCCCCGTAAAGTCACCGCTTTCGCCGGAATGAGCGTATTCCGTCCCGACGGATTCCCCTTCCCTCTGGAAAAGGACATTCCTCCCGGTCCCGCCTGCTCCGTCTGCCACTATGCCAAGAACGGCGTCTGCAAGGATGCTATGTCCTATACCGCGCCCGAATGGGGGACCGAGGCACAGGCTTTCGACGGCTATGTGAAGGACTCCTGCATGTATCTTTCCGACCTCAGCACTCACGACAACGGAATGGCCATGGTCGAATACGAAAACGGTGTCCGCGTCAGTCACATGGAATGTTTCGTGACAAGCCGTTCCGACCGGCGCTACACCGTCGTCGGAACTCTCGGCGAAGCGGTGCTGAGTCTTGCCGAATGGAAAATCACGGTATTCAAGCGCTGGTCCAAAGAAAAAATCACCTATGAAATCCCGGAGACCGACGGTTCCCACGGCGGCGCCGATCCCGGACTGCTCGAAAGTTTCATCGAGGCGGTGCGCGGCGATTCCGTCAACACCTCCACAGTGGAACAGGGACTCCTCTCCACGGCCATCGGCCAGGCGGCGGAACTCTCCCGCGAGGAGGAACGCGTCGTCTTCATGAAAGAACTGCTCTGATACGATCCGCCTGAAATTCAGAAGCGGGGAACGGAACCCTTTCAAGGCGTTTCCATTCCCCGCTTTTTATTGTACGGAAATCCGGATGAATTGCTGTTACTTTGCCTTTTTCAGGATCGCTTCCGCAATGCGGATTCCGTCCGCGGCGGAAGAGACGATCCCCCCGGCCATCCCGGCGCCCTCCCCCGCCATATAGAGGTTCGACACGGAACTTTCCAGCGTCTCCTCCGAACGTTCGAAACGGACCGGACTGGAAACGCGCGTCTCCACGCCGGTCAGGATTCCGTAAGGGATGAATCCGGGCGCGTTGTGGTCGAAGTGGGCGAGAGCACGGCGGAGGGCCCGTGTGACTTCCCCCGGAAGCAATTCATCCAGCCGGGCGTTCTTCACGCCGAAATGCCAGGATGAGCCGCGACGCAGTTTTCCATTGGTTCCGCGCATGAAATCGAGCGCGTTCTGCGCCGGACAAGTGTAATCGTCTCCGCCCATAGCGAAAGCGCCTTTTTCGAGTTGGTCCAGAAAATCGAAGGCTTCGCGCGGCGAGGCAAAGAATCCCGGTTCCAGCCCGGTGACGATTGCCGAATTGGCGAATTTTCCGCTGCGGGCGGCATTGCTCATGCCGTTCGTGCAGAGGCGTCCGGTCTTCGGCGTGGCGGGAATGATCTCGCCGCCGGGACACATGCAGAAAGTTGTCGCGCCGCGCGTCGAACGTTCCGGGGCCGGACGCGAGACAAAGTTATATTCCGCACTGCCGAGGGCCGGAGGCGCTTCCTCCGTCCCATACTGGATGAAGTTCACGAACGCCTGCGGATGCTCGATCCGGCAGCCGATCTGAAATCCTTTCATGGAGTGTTTCACCCCTGCCCCGATCATGGAAAGGATGAGTTCGCGCGCGCTGTGTCCGCAGGCGACCGTCGTAAACGGAGCCTCGATTTCCTCTCCGCCAGACAGGATCACTCCTTTGCAGAGGTTGTCGCGAACAAGCAGTTTTTCCACACGGGCGTCCCATCGGAACGTTCCGCCGAGAGAAACGATCTTCCGCCGGATTTTTTCGATGATGCCGGGGAGACGGTCCGAACCGAGGTGCGGATGGCTGAAATAGGCGATTTCCGGGGCGGCGCCCGCCTCGATCATCTCCTGAAGGATGAAACCGATTCTCGGATCGCGCACCCGAGTGTAGAGTTTGCCGTCGGACCATGTGCCCGCGCCGCCCTCTCCGAAGAGGAGGTTGCTTTCCTCGTTGAGAAAACGGGTCTGAAAGAAAGTGTCAATATCCGCTTTCCGGCGGGCGACGTCGCGGCCGCGTTCCAGAACCAGCGGTTTGCACCCGGCCATGGCGAGGACCAGCGCGCAGAAGAGTCCGGCGGGACCGGAACCGACCACCACCGGATGAAGAACCGGATGTGCACACTCGAACCGGGGCGTGCCGTTCTCCGCCTCGGCGGGCGCGAGGGAAATTTCCCGGAGCGGACGCGCCGAATCCCGGAGCTCGACAGTCAGGGAGTAGAGGAGTTTCAGTATGGGCTTTTTGCGGGCGTCGATGCTCCGCCGCAGGATGCGGTAGGAAAGCACGTCGTCCGCCTTGATCCCGCAGAACGCCGCAA